>CABVRV010000064.1 GCA_902500755.1 uncultured Nitrospira sp. | reverse complement strand
GATGCCGTCACGAGCTGTCTCAAGGAAAAGGGCTATGAAGTCAGCGGTTGGGAGTAAGAGCAATAATCGGTGAGTGTCCGCGCGGAGAAGAAGGTGGTACCGGCCGAGTACGATCGCCAAAGTTGATATCGTTCGGTGAGCTGTCCCCACAACTGTTCCTACTTCGGCTCCACATATACCACAGCAGGTCCGTCGCCTTTGCACGGCCTGACCTGATATCTGCATTTTGCCACGCCTAGTCCCTACACAGTAGCGGAACAGCAATGCGCGCGGCAGCGTTGGGCTGCATGTTCTCAGATCACCGTGACGTCCTCGTGTCGCGTCCAGGATGTTCTTGTTTAATCCGTTCGCCCTGAGCATGTCGAAGGGCGTGTGCTATCAGGCAGTTCCGTTCATGGTTCGACGAGCTCACCACGAACGCATTTCTGGGATGCGACACTGGCGAGCGATTCCCGGCATCGTGGGAACGATTGGTTGACTCCTGCACGGGTCCGAAGTAGACTAACTTTAGTCCAGTTGGAGGAGCCTATGAAAGCCACGACGAAGACTGTGAATATCCATGAAGCCAAGACCCATTTTTCCAAACTCCTGGCCGCCGTCGCGAAGGGTGAGCGTATCACGATTTGCAAGGACGGAACGCCCGTGGCCCAGCTCGGGCCGCTCGACACACCCATTCCTCTCCGACGTCCGGGGCTGTTGAAAGGACGTGTGACCATTGCGGACGATTTTGATGCGCCGTTACCTCCGGAGACGGTAGCTGCGTTCGAGGGTGGGGCGTGAATCTCCTGCTCGATACCCATGTCTTTTTATGGTTTGTGATCCAGTCTCCACGACTCTCACAAAGCATCTATCATCAGATCGAGACCACACCCGTGGTCTATGTCAGCGCGGCCTCACTCTGGGAGGTGGTCATTAAGATTCAAGTGAAGAAGCTCTCGGCAGATCCTGACGAATTGGCCGCCAAGATCGTGGACAGTGGGTTTCAAGAAATGCCGGTGTCGGTCGCGCACACCCTGGCCCTTGATCGATTGCCCCTGCATCATCGCGACCCCTTTGACCGCATCCTAGTGGCGCAAGCCCATGTCGAACACCTGCGTCTGCTCACGTATGATGCGGGGTTGAAGCCCTATGGTCCGGTGTGTCAGGTGATTACAGAGGCCAACTGACTCCTCACCTCCTGTCGGCGTGTTGGGAGCCCGTCGCTACGATCACGAATGATGGTAGGTATGGCCGTAGCCGGGTGCGTCAAGCGGGTATCGAACCGAAAGAAAAAGCAGCCCATCACATTTTCTCACCTCCATGGAAGTCTATCATCCATAAGGGTGAAGATGATCAGCCGATCGCTTTTGAGATCAACAATGTGTATGTGGGGCCTGGGACGATCGCCTCGCTTCTGAAAGAGATTGAGTGCATCCTCGTCGATGACCTGGTTAGTCCCGTACCAGATCGACAAAGCGGATCGTGGCCTCCAAAGCTGAACCGGATGGGGTTGGGCTGGTCGGGATCATGATCAGTACTAAGAAATCGGCTTGCCCCCCCACTTTCAGCATGGGGGCTTTCAGCCCACTGATATTTCTGCCGCAGGCTCCTTGATCGACGATCTCGATCCGCCCACTATCATCTTCCACCGTGAGTGTCGTTCGTTCATGGGCTCGTCCACAGATCAGCCGATTGGTGATGAGCTCCGTCTGAATCGACGTGACGGTTCCAGTCAGCCTGATTTCCCGCATCTGATAGCGATCAGGATGGGCCAACAGGGTGCCGATGGGGATTCGCTCGTACGAAGTGAGGGGGATTCTGAACGGGCCGATGCGGGATGATCGAGGAAAATCCTCTGTGGCAGCTTCGCGTTGAATGCAGAGGAAACCTATGACAATGAACACGATCGTCAACAGGGCCATCCGAAGAAGAGGGTACATAGGTATCCTGTCTCAAGGGTACCATAGGATCCGATGTACAGGAGCCGACTATTCGGCACTGTGCCGCTGCGTCGCCACTCGATCGACATCTCGTGGTCCCCTGTATCTCTAGCCCTCCTCTATCCAATCTCTGTATATTCCTGAAGAAATCGGAATTCCATGCAAAAGCACCTGAGCTGGAATACAAGTTGCCAAGAGAACAGTTGTGCTCATCGTTGCGTTGCGGAAAGAAGATGTCGTGGCATGACAATCAAAAAGCATGACGCCATCATGCGCGATCACTGATTACTGATCTTCTAGAGGGAAAGGAGGACTCACCATGTTCGTTGTTCTCGGTGCTACAGGGAATACCGGCGCTGTTGTCGCAGAGACCCTGCTTGGGAGAAAACAGCCGGTCAGAGTTGTTGTTCGTTCAGATGAAAAAGGTGCAGTCTGGAACGCCAAAGGGGCGGAAGTGACTGTTGCGTCGCTCGACGATGTGTCGGCGTTGACGAAGGCTTTCAAAGGGGCCGCTGGGCTGTATGTGTTGGTGCCGCCGAATTACGGCGCCGAAGCCTGGTTGGCGGATCAGCGAACGAGGATGGATCGGGCCGCAGAAGCCGTCCAGAAGAGTGGAGTCGACCACGTTGTGTTTCTATCGTCAGTCGGGGGGCATATTCACGGTGGGACCGGCCCGATTCGAGCCGCGAGTTATGGAGAACAGGCCTTTGGCTGTACTGCCAAGCGCCTGACCATCCTCCGCCCCTGCTATTTCATGGAAAACTGGGCGCCAGTTATTGGGGCGGCGAAGGCGCAGGGGGTTCTCCCGACATTCATCGCGCCGCAGGCCAAGATTCCCATGATTTCGACCAAGGACATCGGCAGGATCGGAGCGGAACAATTGATGACTGGTGGTTATGGCAAGCAGATCGTGGAAATGGCAGGTCCGGAAGAGTACAGCCCCGACGATGTTGCTGCTGCGCTCGGTCAGCTTCTGGGGAAAAAGGTCACAACGCAACATGCGCCTCTGAGTTCCGTTGTCCCGACATTCAAATCATTTGGGTTTTCCGACGAGGCGTCGAGGTTATTTGAAGAAATGTACACCGCCTTCTCGAAAAGCGCGATTGGGTACGAGCACCCAGCCAAGCTGGTGCGGGGCAAGGTCACCTTGGCCGAAGCATTACGGGCGATGGTATGAGAAGGAGAGCATCACAATTAGAAGGAGGAAGTCTGGACAGATGAGTGAGGAACGTGCGCCGCTCCACATCGACGTCTATTCCGATGTAGTGTGTCCCTGGTGCTATGTGGGCAAGCGACGGCTTGAACGGGCATTGCGACAGGTAGATTCAACAGTGAAAACCCATGTGGTATGGCGGCCGTTCCAGTTGAATCCGACGATGCCGAAGCAGGGGATGGATCGCACGGTTTATCTGGAAACCAAGTTCGGCAGCCTGGCTGTCTTCAGGGAAATGGAGGAACGTTTGCTGGAGGCGGGAAGGGCCGAGCAGATACCGTTCTCGTTCGAGAAGATCGGCAGGACGCCGAATACTTTCTTGGCCCATCGATTGATTTGGTACGCCGGGACGCAAAGTCGCCAAGATGCGGTGGTGAATCAGCTGTTTAAAGGCTATTTCGACGAAGGGCTCGACATTGGTACGGCATCGGCGCTTGAGGAGTTAGCCGATCGAGCAGGGCTCCAAGCGGACCGGTTTCTGATGAGCGAAGAAGGTACCGCAGAGGTCAAAGCTGAAGAGTCGGTCGGTCATCAATTAGGCATTCGAGGAGTGCCCTACTTTGTGTTCGACAAAACCTATGGAATCTCTGGTGCACAGCCGGTTGAAGTCTTTGTCGCTGCAGTCGAGAAAATTCAGCGTGGCAACTCTGCTGTCGCCGGCTCTTCATAGGCAGGAGGTGAGCGATGGCGGTTCAAGTCTATGGCTGTAATCACGTCGTGATAGAAGTGACGGACGCGAAGAAGGCGGTGAAGTTTTATCAGGACGTCTTTGGATTGGAAATGCTTCGAGGCGGAGAAGGCGCAGCCTGGTGCAAGCTGGGCGCGCATCAGTTCATGGCGATTTTTGAAGTCGAGAAGCTCCAACCGGATCGCACCAAACACTTCGGGCTCATGGTCAGAGATGCCAAACAGATTCAGGAAGTACGCAAGAAGCTAACCAGGAAGTACAAATTGAGGCTCCATCCGGACTTTCGCTGCGATTTTCGCGACCCGTGGGGCAATCGGATTCAAGTCGGAGACCTCAGTGATGAATCGTTAGTCTGGCTTCTGCCCTATCAGGAGGTGCAGAAGGCAGGAATTGTGTTCACGTCGAAAAACAAATGAAAGGAGCCGGTCATGAGCACGCAGAATCTTCAGCAACGGTTGAACGACCTGTTCGGCTATATTCGCCAAGGCAAGATCGTCGAAGCGATGAATGAATTCTACGACAAGGACACGGTGATGCAGGATAACGCCAATCCTCCGACCGTAGGCCAAGGTGCGAACATCGAACGGGAAAAGCAGTTCCTGAACGGCGTGAAAGAGTGGAAAGGTTTCACTGTAACCGCATCAGCCGTGGGCGACAACGTCACGTTCTACGAATGTACCTTGGACTTCATTGCGACCAGCGGTCAAGCGGTTCATATGGAGCAGGTCTCCGTCGCCAAGTGGAGGAACGGCAAGATCGTCCACGAGCGGTTTTACTATGATTCGGGGGCGAAGAAATGAAGGAGGACGCGCAGGGAATATGAAAGCCCATTATCTCGGTCATGTCGTGTTTTACGTAAAGGATCTCGAACGGTCGCTGGCCTTCTATCGAGATCTGTTGGGGCTCAAAGAAGTGGGGCGGATCTTCAACGGGGCCGCCGCCGCGCTCACGTCCGGCCGGACGCATCATGAACTGCTGTTGATCCAAGTCGGCGACGCGCCGGGTCCTTCCTCTGGAAGGCGGCGAGGCCTCTATCATATCGGCATTAAAGTCGGTGACAGCCTCGATGAACTGCGCCAGGCAAAATACGAGTTGGAACAAGCGGGGATATCGATCGACGGCATGAGCGATCACACGGTGAGCCAGAGCCTTTATCTCAAAGATCCTGACGGGAACGAAGTGGAACTTTACGTGGATGCGGACGAATCGATCTGGAAGAACGATCCGGCGGCGGTTGTGGCGCCGATCAAGCCGTTGCGTCTGTAATCTAGAGCGGTCAAATTTGATGTAGAGAGCAATCTGACGGATGGTGCGACATGATCCCTTGATCTCCTCTCTGTCTCCTTCTTCACGCGACGTGTCCCTATAGTGCCGATCTGTATGTACCCGGTGGAGATCGGTGATACGAATGGGTTCGACTTCCAATCGCATATTGAACAAGAGTGAGGACCTCTCTATCATGAATCAGAAGACCACTCATCCATAAACGAGGAGGGCAGTTATGCGGAACACACGGACTCTATTTGAATTCGCGCTCACAGCCATCATCAGCGGAGCCATCATGCTAGGATCCGCCGACATATGCTTGGCAGGTAAGGCACAATTGGCACATAAGTCCTTCAAAGGCGAGGTTGTCGAAAAGGCTGGTGCGCTGGCTATCCGATCGGAAGAAGGAGCCACTTATCAGTTGAGCGAAAACGAGGCACGACGCCAGGGCCGTCAGTTCAAAGCCGGCGATAAGGTTGAGGTCACGGTCAACGAAAACAATGCCATCGTCGATGTTCATTTGGAAGGCGAGAAAGGCACACACAACTTCGTCACAGGGAAACTCGTCTATGTTGGAAAGATGAAGAAGGAAATCAAGCTGCAAACCGCGGAAGGAGAAAGGTCGTTCCCACTCTTGCTGCAGGAAACAAAGACCGGCGGCCTAGCGGAGGGCACCGAAGTCACAGTTGAATTGAACGAGGCGGGTACAGTGATTGATCTACACAAGGGGAAGCACTGACCGTCGTCAAACCCTTCGTGGATTCGAAGCATGTGATGTCGCCCCCCCGTGACTGGACGGCAGTCATGGGGGATGGACGGCACGTTTCCCAAACCGATGCCGATCGGAGAGGCTCACCGGGCAAGTGGTTCAGGCGAACCCCCTTGCCCGAAGCGGCCGTTGTTAAAATTGTCCGCGGCCTGCCGAATTTCAGCCTCGCTGTTCATGACGAACGGGCCAGATCTTTAACGGGGCAGCTGCTGCCTTGACATCCGGCAGAACGCATCATGAGCTGTTGCTGATCCAAGTCGGTGACGCGCCAGGTCCTTCTTCTGGAAGACGTCGAGGCCTTTATCGCATATCGGCATCAAAGTCGGCGACAGCCTCGATGAGCTGCGTCAGGCGCAGAGCGAGCTGGAGCAAGCAGGGATTTCGATCGACGGCATGAGCGATCACACAGTGAGCCAAAGTCTCTATCTGAAAGACCCAGACGGGAACGAAGTCGAGCTCTACGTCGATGCGGACGAATCAATCTGGAAGAATACTCCGGCGGCGGTTGGGTCGCCGATCAAGCCGTTGCAATTGTGACCCTGTTGAGAAGACAGAAAGCGCGCCGTGCTCGCCAACATTCAAGCTGACTTACGCCTTAGGAAGACATCTCCTACGGGATCCGGCTCTGCCGTTGCCGACCTGCTGATTTGGAACAGGTGTCGTAGCTAGTCCGTTCGAGAGTCGATAGCTCACGAATACATGATTAAGGTCGCGAGTAGTATTCGTCAATTATCGATACGCCGGTGGACTGAACGATCAGACGAAACCCTATTGGCCTGCTAACACCAAAACCTGGATCGTAATCGAAGGAGGAGGGATCATGCCGCCGTTCATGCAGGCCTATACCGCTCAAACCTATGCTTTGATGTGCGTCGTCACCGGTTTCTTGTTTCTCTGGCACGGCACCCAGGCGTTGTTACCCATTCAGAACAGGGGGGAACTCGCGGTTCTCTATTGCTTCACGTTCCTGTACATCTCGTCTCAAGGGTCCGGCATCTGGAGCGTGGACGCGGCTCGGGGTCAGCGAGAAAAAATGACCTGAATGCTCACGGCATTCTTGTAGTGCGGCGTCTGCCGTAGTCATCCGACCGGCAACACACGACAAAGACATCAGACGGCGGTGAGCAGGATCGATTTGACTAGTGGGGTCTTTATGAATGCAAAAACTGAAAAGGCGAAGATGCTGGCCGGTGAGCTGTATCGCTCGGCTGATCCAGAGCTCGTCGCAGACGCGGAACGGGCGCAACGCTTGGTGGCCCGGTACAATGCCGTCTCAGGCGAGACGGCCGAGGTCCGTATGGCACTGCTGCGCCGACTCTGTGGTTCGGTCGGAGACGGCACGGTCATCAGGCCGTTCTTTGCCTGCGATTATGGTTACAACATCCGGCTCGGGCGCAACGCCTTCATCAACTTCAACTGTGTCTTTCTCGACTGCGCGCCGATCGAGATCGGGGACAATCTTCAAATGGGACCGGCTGTCCAGATCTACACCGCGGCGCATCCGCTTGAGGCGGATGTACGACGATCCGGCCTGGAATATGCCCGTCCGATCCGCATCGGACACAATGTGTGGATCGGAGGCGGCGCGATCATTCTTCCGGGCGTGACCATCGGAGACCGCAGCGTCATCGGCGCAGGCAGCGTTGTGGTACACGACGTCCAGGCGGCCAAGGTCGTTGCGGGCAACCCGGCGCGTATCATTCGCGCCCTTGATGGCCGCAACGATATGGAGGCGTGAAAACAATTCGAACAAGCAGCGACTAGGCAATTTTGCGACAGGGCATGAGTGTGCCGGAGCCTGAAGAAGAACGGCGCACCCTTGATCCACTTGCTTGGTGGTGAACGACAAGATCTATGTCATCGGCGGCAGGCTGGGGAGCGCGTTCATTTTTACCGCGAGCAACACGAACGTGGTAGAGGAATACGATCCTGCGACAGACCAATGGGGCCTCGTGAAAGCTCGCATGCCGACCGAACGAAGCGGCGGAGCGTGGGCTGTGTACAGAGGACGAATCTATGTGGCGGGAGGTGAACACCAAGACGGCCGTCTGATGGCGGCGTTTCGCGCGCTGGAAGCGTACGATCCGACGACGAACAGCTGGTCGGAACTTCCGATGATACCGATGCCTCGGCATGGCTTGGCCGGTGCCGTCGTAGGAGATCGGCTGCACCTCGCGAGCGGGGATATTCAATCCGCCGGCATCACCGGCATGCATGTGGTGACCGACTCACACGACATCTTCGAGTTCGGCAACGAATGAACCGGCACATACCGAGGTTGCTCATGCCTACAGCATGGCGCTGTTGCCGATTCAAACACATTGAAAGGGACCATCGTGGCGAACAATACTGATCTTGAGAAAGTCAAGAAGTTGACGAAAGATCTCCGGAAGAGTCATCCCCGCAGTCCACGCGACAACCAAGATGGAGCGATGCAGGAGAAGCATGGGTAGACTGCTGATCAACGAACCCATCCGCGAGACTTTCTGCAAGAATTTATCCGATTCGTTGGGAGCGGGGCGACACCTGAGAGGGCACGACGGAGGACGATGGGCAAAGCACGTCTAGAAGCGTTTAGTGACGGAGTCTTAGCCATCATCATCACCATCATGGTGTTGGAGATGAAGGTGCCGCACGGAGCCGAGGTTGCGGCATTGCAGCCACTGATCCCGGTCTTCCTCAGCTATGTATTGAGCTTCGTGTACCTCGGCATTTACTGGAACAACCATCATCACCTGATGCATGCGGCGCGACAGGTCAATGGGTCAATCTTGTGGGCCAATCTCCATCTCTTGTTCTGGCTTTCGTTGATCCCATTCACCACCGGCTGGATGGGCGAGAACCATTTTGCGCCCTGGCCGGTGGCACTGTACGGAACGGTATTGCTATTTGCGGGAATCGCCTATTTCATCCTCACAAAAACACTCATCGTTGGGCATGGAAGCGACTCAACTCTTGCAACCTCGATCGGCAGAGACGTGAAGGGCAAACTGTCTCTTGCGGCATACGCAACAGCGATTCCATTTTCTTTTGCACAACCCTGGATCGCCTGTGCCCTCTACGTCCTCGTTGCCATTATGTGGCTGGTGCCGGATCGCCGACTTGAACGCGCACTGGCTCAATAGGCGTGTTATTCGAGATGCCGATCTCATCTGTCATCCGTGACTAAGAGGTATCGGGCGAAACAGGAGGAGATGATCATGAAGATCGATATTGAAAGGTGTGGGAGTTCATGCGCCACGATCCCGTCGCGGTGACTCTGGGTGATACGAGCTTGACGGCCGGCGATGTGATGAATAGGCACGATATCGATTGGCTTCCGGTGGTCGAGAATAAGGAAGATCGGCGTTTGGTCGGCATCGTGCGGTCGGAAAAGATGCTGCGTTGGTTGGTGGAAAAATCTCCTGTCGATCCTTCTGGTTCTTGATGCGTCGAGGCAACCTCCCCAGCTTGATTATTCCCCAAAGAGTTAACAGTTTGATCAGTTCCGTTCGGACTTTCCGGGCTGAAGGGGAAGAAAGCCGTCAGTTCTTGCGCTCCGCACACTTGCTCTAAGCGCCATCCGTGAGGCATCCTGATCCTCCACAGAGGTTCACGGATAGATGACTCCCAACGAACTTAAGCTGTTCGAATTGTTGAAAACCGATGAAGAGGCAGGCACCATCCATTTCGGGTACCGGCGCATGCTGCTCGTGGACGCGCAAGGCTAATCCTGATGCACTTTGAGAACAAAACATTGAATTTTGTTTGGTAGTCTTGGCACTTGCACCTTGATGTCTTTTTCGCCTTTCACGCATAAGACGTAGAGTATTGCGCCAATGAAAGAACTCGGATTCTCATTTAGGGAGATGCTCGATAAAATTCCTACACTGGCATGGTCTTGCTTGCCCGATGGTACCGCCGAGTTCCTTAACCAGCAGTGGGTCGACTATACGGGCCTCTCATCAGAAGAGGCTGCTGGATGGGGGTGGCAAGCCGCAATTCACCCCGAAGATATAGAAAAACTCATGGATACTTGGCTCCGCCTCCTTAATATTGGAGAGGCGGGGGAAGAAGAGGCACGCCTGCGACGGTTTGATGGAGGATACCGTTGGTTCTTATTTCGCGTCATCCCAGTTCGGGACGAAGAAGGTAAGGTTGTCCGATGGTATGGAACAAATTCGGACATTGAAGATCTCAAGCGAGCGGAATATCTTCTTTCTGCGGAAAAGCGAACGCTGGAAATGATAGTCGATGAAGCGAGCCTCACCGATATCCTTGAGGTCCTTTGCCGCAGCATTGATGCTCAGATTCCTAACACGATCACGACCGTTCTCTTGATGGACCCGGATGGCAAACGACTCTGGCCCACAGCCGGCCCTCGTGTGCCTCGCGGATGGACCCAGGCCATCACTCCGTTGCAGATAGGCCCGTGTAAAGGCTCGTGCGGCACGGCGGCATTTTTGAAGGAGCCGGTGATTACATCGGACATTGCCAGCGATCCTTTATGGGTTGGCTATCAAGATATCGCGTTGAGCCACGGAATACGCGCATCCTGGTCGCAACCTCTTGTCTCGCAAAGTCAGGAAGTGTTCGGTACTTTTGCGATGTACTTTGCGGAACCACGAACTCCCAGCGACAGCGACCTTCAGCTGATCAATACAGCAGGACACATCGCCCTGATTGCCGTCCAACGCACGCGTGCCGATGAACAGTTGCGGCGAAGCGAGGCCTATTTGGCAGAAGCGCAGAGATTAAGTCGCACAGGTAGTTTCGGATGGAACGTTTTGACCGGAGAAATGGTTTGGTCTAAAGAGACGTTTTGTATTCTGGGGTATGATCAAGAAATGAAACCGTCTCTAGATCTCGTATTTGAACGGGTCTATCCTGAGGACCTTGCTCTCGTTCGGCAAACGATCACGCGCGCGTCTCTTGAAAGCACAAATGTGGATTTTGAACATCGACTTCTGCTCCCGGATGGGTCAGTCAAGCATGTCCACTTGTTATCTCATGCGGCAAGAGATCAAGCGGTAGCGTTGGAATTTGTGGGGGCGATATCAGATGTCACCGCCAGGAAGATTGCGGAGGGCAAGATTCGACAAAAGGAGGAGGAGTTACGACGAATTGTAGACCTTATACCTCAGATCGTCATCGTGATTGCACCTGACGGTAGTCCGCTTTATGCGAATCGTGTAGCGCTCGACTACATGGGAGTGCGTCAAGAAGAGGTATCATTTGTGGGCTTTGGCGGTCGACTCTCGCATCCAGAGGATGTGAAGAAACTACGCTCGCTCAGGCGGGAGTCGCTCGTTCGTGGCGTTCCGTTTGAGTTGGAACAACGGATGCTCGGGAAGCACGGAGGGTATCGCTGGTTCCTTTTTCGCTATAACCCGCTGAAAGACGAGAGTGGGAAGCTCATACAGTGGTACGTCACCGCGACGGATATTCAAGATCGGAGACAGGCTGAAGAGAGGATACGAAACGAGAACTTGGCTTTACGGGAAGAAATCGACACCGCTTCGATGTTTGAGGAAATCGTGGGGTCGTCCGAAGCGCTGAGTAAGGTACTGCAGCAAGTGAAAAGGGTTGCACCGGTGGATTCGACCGTTCTGATTCTCGGTGAGACCGGGACCGGCAAGGAGCTGATCGCACGCGCCATCCATAAGCGCTCGTTGCGTTCGTCCAGGGCTTTTATTCGCGTCAACTGCGCGGCGATTTCTCCGGGACTGATTGCCTCTGAGCTGTTCGGCCATGAGAAGGGTGCTTTCACCGGAGCGACGCATCGACGCCTTGGGCGCTTTGAGCTGGCCGACCATGGAACGATTCTCCTGGACGAAATCGGAGAACTGCCCCACGAAATCCAACTCGCTCTGCTGCGTGTGCTCCAAGAGCGAGAGATTGAACGAGTCGGTGGCAGTCAACCCATTTCCGTGGATGTGCGGGTGCTCGCCGCGACGAACCGCGATCTAAAAACCGCGGTCGCAGCGGGCACTTTTCGGAGCGACTTGTTTTACCGCCTCAATGTGTTCCCTCTCGAGATACCGCCGTTGTGCGCTCGACCAGAAGACACCGCTCTGCTGATCGAGTATTTCGTCCATCGGTATGCCAGAAAACTGGGGAAGCCAATACGCGGGGTCGACAAGAAGACCTTAGACCTGCTTCAGGCCTATCATTGGCCAGGGAACGTTCGCGAGTTGCAAAATGTGATCGAGCGGGCAGTCATCTTGTGTGATAAGGAACACCTCTCTATCGATCCCAGCTGGATTTATCAAGAGGGCCAGTTGCTTCAATCGGGACCCCCGCGGTCTCGAACGGCCCCTGCCACTGACGAGCGGACCATCATCGAAATGGCGTTAAAGAAAACCGGAGGGCGAATTTCTGGAGCAAAGGGCGCCGCCGCCAAACTCGGGCTTCCGCCATCCACATTGGAATCGAAGATCAAGGCCCTCAAGATCAACAAGTATCAGTTTAAGCCCCTCTAGCGATCGTCAGTCATCCTCGCCGGTCTCGCGATTTCATCGCGAAAATTCCACGAATTCACGAAGGCGAGGCCGTGCCGTTGTGCAACCGCACGTTTTTCCATACCAGCTACGTGGCACAAGGGTTGCTGTGGGTCGAATAGCAGACTTCTCTCTAAAGAAAAGTCCATGACCTACAAGATTCAAACTTTAAACAATGGAAGATCATTGATATTTAGGCTGAGCGGCCAACTCAATACTGAATCTGTCGAGGAATTAGCTGGGCTTCTCGACGTGGAAGAAAACCAAAATCGGATTGTACTCGACCTGAAAGAAGTCACGCTCGCGGATCGCGACGCGGTGCGATTCCTGAGTCGTTACGAAGCACAGGGTGTGAAGTTGGAATATTGTCCGATCTACATTCGCGAATGGATCTTTAGGGAAACAGCCAGTATGTAACCTATGTCCGATTCACTTCAACCATGCCTCTCATAGGGAGGTGTATTTGATGAGTACGATCACGATGAAAGACGATACGGAGATCTACTTCAAGGACTGGGGCAAGGGCCAGCCCGTCGTCTTTAGTCATGGCTGGCCGCTCACATCAGACGCTTGGGAGTCCCAGATGTTCTTCCTCGCCTCTAACGGTTACCGCTGTATTGCTCATGATCGGCGAGGTCATGGGCGGTCGAGTCAGCCGTGGAACGGCAACGACATGGACACCTATGCCGACGATCTAGCCGAAATACTTAAAGCACTCGATCTGCAGAATGCTGTCATGATCGGCCACTCCACCGGTGGCGGCGAGGTAGCCCGTTTCATCGGTCGCCACGGCACCAAACGTATCGCCAAGGCAGTGCTCGTCGGGGCGGTGCCGCCGATCATGCTGAAGACGACCGCCAATCCAGGTGGGCTCCCTATGGAGGTCTTCGACGGCTTTCGCAACGCGTATTCGGCCGACCGATCGCAGTTCTTCTTGAATGTCGCTGGCGGTCCCTTCTTTGGCTTCAACCGGCCCGGGGTCAAGGTCTCCCAAGGGTTGATCCAATCGTGGTGGATGCAAGGAATGATGTCCGGGCACAAGAACGCATATGACTGCATCAGAGTGTTTTCGGAAACGGACTTCACTGAGGATCTGAAAAGAATTGATGTGCCGACGCTGATCATCCACGGAAATGACGATCAGATCGTGCCGATTGATGCTTCGGCCAAACTTTCCGCCAAGCTCGTGAAGAGAGCGGAGCTGAAGATTTATCCAGGTGGGTCCCATGCCTTGGGCGACACAAGCAAAGACCAGCTCAACGCCGACCTGCTGGCGTTTCTTAAAAGCTAAGTCGAGGGAGGCCATCATGAAGATGTTCATCGCTATTTGCCATCTGTTCTTAGCAGCCCTGTTCGGATCGGTGGCGTCGGCCCAACCCAACGCGGCGGACACGCCGACCCGCTATGTCGAAGTCAACGGCGACAGGATCGCCTATCGCTCGTTCGGACAAGGCCCTCCCGTTGTGTTGGCCAATCGCATGCGCGGAACGCTCGACACCTGGGACCCGCTGTTCCTGGACCAGCTTGCAAAACACCACACGGTGATCACCTTCGACTATCCGGGCATCGGGTACTCATCGGGCACGCTGCCGGCGGACATGAGCATGGTGGCCAAGTTCTTCAGCGACTTCACAGCGGCGATCAAGCTGAAAAGAACCGCCGTACTGGGATGGTCTTGGGGTGGCTACATGGCGCAAGCCTTGCTCGTGGAGTATCCGCACCTCGTCTCCCACGCCATCCTCCTCGGGATCAATCCGCCAGGGAAGAATCAATTGCCAATCCAGCAGGTGTGGCTGGAGCGTGCCCTCAAGCCCATCAACGACCTGGGCGATGAAGAGATCCTGTTCTTCGAGCCGAAATCCGACGCGAGCCGGGTGGCTGCTAGACTTTCCAGGGACAGAATCTACGCACGTCCAGGCGTTGTGTCGAAGATCCCATCGACGCCTGAAGAAATCCATTTGTTCCTGAAGGTCGCCAAAGAATTCAAGGAAGACGAAGTCGGCCGAAGAGAGCAGCTGACGCGGACTCGTACGCCCATTCTGATTGTTTGCGGGGACAACGACACCAGCGTTCCCGTGGAAAACTGGTATCCCCTGATCGGAAAGATTCCGCGGGCCCAACTGATCGTGTTCCCGGAATCGGGACATGGCCCTCAGCACCAGCATCCCGAGCTGGCAGCAAAATACATCGCTGATTTCTTGAGGTACTCGGGCAATTGAAAGGCCACATGTGTTGCTGCCGCCAAGGATGACTGGACGACACTGAACCAACGGCGTGCAACCGAGGGAAAGGAGAAGCGAGATGGCAAATAATATCTATCTAAGTGGTCCCACGGCACTGCTGTTCATCGTTCCGTACAACGATTTCCTAGCGGAAGGCGGAGCTCTTGACGACAGCTGAATTGATCGCCGCGCTGGTGCGAAAGTGAAGGAAGGCTGCAATGCTTCATGGGGAAAGAGCATCAACGATGAACAGAGCAATTTGATGTAATGATTTCCTGAAGGCATAGGCCGCGCTTGAACTTGCCAAGCAGGGAATCGGCGCATTTTGACTTATCACTTCAGTAAGCAAGGGATTGATAATGCCGTTCGAGAAATTGAGCAAAAGCACGCGATACGGAAGCGTCCCTACAATTAGACCTGGACCAAAATCGCCCTGCGATGATTTCGCTCAAACAGTGACAAAGAACCTTTAAGAAGGAGGAATGAGACATGCCTTTATGGAAAATTTATCATCCCACTGGAGCATACACTGCCGAAGACAAAAAGACGTTGGCTAAGCGGGTGACGGAGGTATACGCACGTATCCCCATTCCACAGTTTTATGTGGTATGCGTTTTTGAAGAGTTCGCCAAGGACTCCTGCTTCGTCGGTGGCGAGCCGCATAATAGATTTGTCCGGTTCAAGATCGACCAAATCGCGAGGACGCTACCCGGTTCGATCATCAGGGAATGGTGGATGAGGGCGCTCGATGAAGCCATTGCGCCTTTCGTAAAAGAGAGGGGGTATGATTGGGAGATTTCCATCGACGAGACACCATTCGATCTGTGGTCTCTTCATGGGGAACTTCCTCCACCGTTTGAGTCTGTGGCTGAGAAGCGGTGGGTGAAGGAGAATAAGGCGAGTCCCTATACCATAGCGGAAAAGCTTCCTGTCAATCTCATCCTCGCTCCCGGAATATCGGACCGGTAGGTTACGGCTGAGCTGGCCGTGAACGGTTGTGAAGAGTGTGCCCAAGAGGGTCACAGCCTAACAGTCAAGGACCAAAGATGACGCGCGAGGCATCATTGGAGAGGATTCTGCTTGATCCTGACCATCTGACGGTGTTTTACGCGACAAGTAGCTGATGGAAGGAGGAAATACAAATGCGCGCAGCACGAATGCATGGTTACAATCAACCACTTGTGCTTGAGGATGTGCCTATCCCTGACAGCAAGCCGGATGAAGTGTTGCTCAAGGTTACCGCAGCCGGCATGTGCCGTACCGATGTGCAGCTGGTGGACGGCTATTTTAGGAAGTATGCCCAACCCTCGTTCCCCATCACACCGGGTCACGAAATTGTGGGCGTAATTCAGAAAATCGGAAGCACGGTCTCGAAGGCAGCCGGTCTTCAGGAAGGGGACCAAGCAGTCCTGGTGGGTGGCTGGGGCGACGGGACGTGCCGTCACTGCCAGCGTGGCGACACGCAAATCTGCGCACATGGACAGTGGCCGGGATTCGGCCCCTACGGCGGCTACGGAGAATATCTCCCTGTTCCCGCTCGGTACCTTATCAAGGTGGACAAGCGCTACAATCTGAAGGCGGAGCAGCTTGCCCCGCTCACGGATGCAGGACTGACGCCTTATCGGGGCATCAAGAAACTCCGCGACGCCGGCGCCCTCGGGCCGAATCGCGTTCTAGCGGTCCTTGGTATCGGCGGCCTAGGTGCCTATGCCGTCCAGTACGCGAAGCTGCTCGGCGCAGGCGCGACGGTCGTCGCCTTTGCCCGTAACGCTGAAAAGCTCGCCGTGGCCAAGGACTTTGGCGCCGATCATGTCTTCAGCACGAAAGGCAAGTCGCTCGATGACGTGCGCAAGGAATTGACCGAAGCGACTGGTCAGGGCGAGATCGACGCTGTCATCGATTGCGCAGGGGCCGAGGAGATGATCCAGATGGGCTTCGGACTCCTCTCCGTTGCAGGGCATTACTCGTCGGTGGGGCTCGTCGGAGACAAGGTTAGCTTGCCGCTGTTTCCACTGGTCGCGCGCGAATACACCTATCATGGTTCCTTCTGGGGCAACTACAACGACTTGAGCGAAGTGATTGCTTTGGCGCAACAGGGCAAGATCCGTCATGCGGTCAAGCCCATCCGATTCGAGGACATCAACAAGAATCTCGACCTCCTGCGGACAGGCGACATTGTCGGCCGCGTGGTCGTAACTTTCTAGAAGCGGGCTTCTCAAAGTATGGGTGATAACGATCGGAGTGGCAAAGAAATAGGATTCGGGCTTCGCTTGAGCTTGAAGCGGCGCGGCAGTACTTCTCTTGCCCCACAAGGAGGTTCGGTATGACGACTTTTACGTCTGTGCATGTGGCGCTGAGCTTGGTGGGAATGGCCTCGGGATGTGTCGTCGTATTCGGGCTGCTCACCGCAAAACGGCTTGACGGCTGGACAGTCCTTTTTCTGACAAGCACCGTAGCAACGAGCGTGACCGGCTTTGGTTTTCCATCCGTCCAATTGTTGCCGTCTCACGTCGTCGGAATCATATCGCTCGTGGTGTTAGCGGTTGCGATTCTTGCGCGCTACACTCTTCGCCTAGCTGGCGCATGGCGTTGGGTTTACGTTGTGAGTGCCGTGATTGCCGTCTATCTCAATGTCTTCGTCGGGGTCGTGCAGGCCTTTCTGAAGCTTCCGGCTCTGCACGCGATAGCTCCGACGCAAGCCGAGCCCCCGTTCTTGGTCACGCAGCTCTTCGTTCTCGCGCTTTTCGTTACCGTTGCGATTGGCGGTGTGGTCAAATTTCGCAATCCTGCGTTACATAGATCGGAGCCGCAATACTGATGATGGCTTCCGGAGACGGTCTACTAAAGGTCTGGAGCGGTGCAGATTTTCCCTCAGTCGGTGTGCAATTTGAGGACCGGATCAATTCTGCACGGAAAGGAGCTCATCATGGCCGAGGTATCTAGTCCTAAGGCCGCGACGATCGTGCTTATCCACGGTGCTTTCGTGGACGGTTCTGGGTGGGAGGGTGTCTATAGGATACTCAAGAAGCATGGCTACAACTTGGCCGTGGTTCAAAATTCGACGACCTCGCTGGCTCACGATGTTGGTGCAACGAAACGCGCTCTTCACGAGCACGACTGCCCTGTGATTCTTGTGGGCCACTCTTATGGCGGAGCGGTGATCACCGAAGCGGGCACCGATCCAAAGTCGCAGGGCTCGTTTATATCGCAGCTTTCGTTCCGGACAAGGGGGAATCCGTGTCCGCGCTTATCAAGGGTTTCCCAGCTGGCACCCGTACCGCCATTGCTACAGCCACAAGACGGGTATCTGAGTCTCGACAAGACCAAGTTCTCTGCCTCATTTGCGGATGATGTAGACAGAGACAAAGCTGCGTTCATAGCCGATTCCCAAGCAGCCTGGGGTGTGGAGGCGACTAGCGCTGCGGTCAGTGAATCAGCATGGAAGACCAGGTCAAGTTGGTACCTGGTCGCTGCCGACGACAAGATGATTCCGCCGTCTGCCCAACGGCTCATGGCCAAGCGGGCAGGGTCAACGGTCGTCGAGTCTCCAGGCAGTCATGCGATCTACATGTCGCAGCCGAATGCAGTGGCTGCGCTGATCGAAGAAGCCGCAAAGGGAGTTAATGCAGCGTCGACTCGAACCTGCGCACGGCGAGAAAAAATGCGAGGAAGGCCATTAGCTGAAGCATGTAGCAGTGGTCGATTCGAGATGCGAGCACAAGTGGAAGAACATGGAGGTCATGGAGGACAGGCGCACTCTAAACCGGGTGACGTTGGGATCTGCCCCAGCCGACGACACCTAAGTGCAAGTAACAGTTCGGCGTAAGAAGGTGGACTAGAGTTGGATGGTCAGACCGCCTACTGACAGATTTGCGTAGAGGAGGATACAGCTATGTACACCGCGAAAGCTTACTCCGCTGCTAGTGCGACATCATCGTTGGCGTCCACAACAATCCAACGGCGCGAGCCGACCCCACATGACGTACAGATGGACATCCTATTCTGCGGCATCTGCCACTCCGATCTCCACCAAGTCCGCAATGAGTGGAAGAACGTCATGCCGACAGTCTATCCCTGCGTCCCAGGCCATGAGATCGTCGGACGTGTAACGAGAGTCGGCGCCGCAGTCACGAAATTCAAGCCCGGCGACCTCTCTGCGGTCGGTTGCATGGTCGACTCCGATCGCACCTGCCGTGAGTGTCAGGCCGGGCTTGAGCAGTTCTGTCCGAACATGACGCTTACCTATAATTCTCCAGACAAGCACCTTGGGGGTGTCACCTATGGTGGGTACTCCGATAGTATCGTAGTTGATGAACGATTTGTTCTTCGCGTCCCCTCCAATCTCAACCTGGCAGGAGTCGCGCCGCTTCTCTGTGCCGGGATCACAACTTACTCGCCTCTCCGTCACTGGGGCGTCACCAACGGGAAGAAGGTTGGCGTGGTCGGTCTCGGCGGGCTGGGTCACATGGGCGTCAAGATTGCGCACGCGCTCGGAGCCCATGTGGTTGTCTTCACGACGTCGCCCAACAAGAAGGAAGACGCGCTCCGTCTTGGTGCCGACGAAGTGGTCGTTTCCCGCAATGCCAACGAGATGAAGAAGCATACCGGCAGCTTCGACTTCATCCTCGACGCGGTCTCCGCCGAGCACGACATCAATACCTATCTCAACCTGCTCGGCCGCGACGGCAACATTACTCTGGTCGGTGCCCCGGAGCACCCTCTCCCCGTCGCCGCTTTCGGGCTCATTTTCGGGCGCCGCAGCCTTTCCGGATCAGCTATCGGCGGTATCCCTGAGACCCAGGAGATGCTCGACTTTTGTGGAAAACACAACATTACCGCCGATGTCGAAGTCATTCCCATCCAGAAGGTTAACGAAGCCTACGACCGTCTACTGAAGTCCGATGTGAAATACCGGTTCTCGCTCGATATGGCTTCTCTCAAGCCTGAGTGAATGGCACGTATGCAAATCGTCGTGATTGGAATCGAAGAAAAAGGGGACATTCTCCGTTTCCAAGACGGGTGTAGGCTTTGAAGGGAAGAATATCCCTTTTCCCGAGCGAAAGGTTGAGTTTGTTCGCCATCATAGAGATTCGTCCCTTGATCGAGACGTTCCCGCTCGATCAAGTCAGTGTCGGCTACGAGGGCATGATGAGCGGCAAGGCGCGTTTCCGCGTGGTGCTGACGATGAATTGAACCGAACGCCGCCGGCGAATCGAAGTGGTAGATGAGCCGATCGAAGTCGCTCTTGTGGATCGACAATTCAGTAGGCCATACTGGACATCGCTGAGAG
>CABVRV010000063.1 GCA_902500755.1 uncultured Nitrospira sp. | reverse complement strand
GCTTCATGAAACTCGTCGATCTTATCCCCCAAGGCTTTCGCATCAGATGAAAGGGGCAACACGTAGCCAGCCGGAAACTTGTGCATCTTGAGCCATTCGCCGACCTCCGTACTCACCCGAAACCCATCTCCACTTGGTGGTAGAGGCGCCACGTAGATGACTTGGTAATAAAACCGTGTGAGCTTTTCAAGTTCATCGGCCGCCTCGGACATCGGCGTTCCCTTGGATTCAGCACGAGGTCCAATGGCAGGCACTCGACTGGGCGGCGAGATGTCCATGAGCGACGAGAGCTCGATCATGAGAATGGGTTGTCGTTTTTCCCAGACTGCAAGATGAGCCTGACCTTCTGCGGAATCGACCCGTGGGCTCTGTCCGACTCGCACGTGAATTGGCTTGATCCCTTTCGCCGCAGGCGTATAGGTCAGGAACGCCTTTCCATCACCGCCGGTCATGGCAGTGGCCACGACATCCCCATCAACGACCAGTTCGAGCGGTTCGCCACCCAGCGCAATACTGGCTAAAAAACCCTTTCCGATGAGCTTAGCTTCAATCGTGGCAGGTTGATTCGGCGAGATCAGCGCGTCCTTCACGAAAATCGTCGCAGCGGTCTTGTCGGCCGCATTAAGCTGAGCGTCGTTGTGGGCAAGCGGGAAGAGAAGAACGAGGGAGAGAGCAATGCGAATGGTGGAGACCCTGGCCGGTGACCACACAGCCAATCGGTCCTTCCATTAGGCCTTCAGCGCCTTGAGCACTTCGTCGGCATGCCCGTCGACTTGGACTTTCCGAAAAATCGCTTTCACCTTCCCCTCAGGATCAATGACGAACGTGCTGCGTTCAATGCCCCAATACTTCTTGCCGTACATATTCTTTTCTTTATAGACCCCGTACGCTTTGGAGATCGCCGCACTCTCATCGCTGAGCAACGGAAACGGAAGGCCGAACTTCTTGATGAACTTCTGGTGAGACTCCTTGCCGTCCAAACTCACACCGACGATCATGCCGCCCGCCCGTACGATTTGTGACTCGACATCACGAAAATCACAAGATTCTTTCGTGCACCCCGGCGTATCGTCTTTCGGATAAAAGTACAACACCACTTGTTTCCCCTTGAAGCTATCCAGGGTCACCTTCTTCCCCTGTTGATCCGGGATCGCAAGTTCCGGCGCCTGGTCCCCGACTGCAAGTGCTTTGTTCATAGATCCATCCTTCGTGAGGGATTAATAGCCACCGGGCGTACCGGTACCGAACGACGATCGCTTGGGCGAAAAGGGTTTGAGAGTCGGTTTGTTCTTGTTTTCTGGATTTCCGTAAGGCGAAAGCGCCGGCGAGTCCCAAATGATCTTGTCACCGGGAGCGAGATCCGCCGCTTCCAAGAAATGCCGGCGAGCGACTTCCGTATTTCCGAGCGCATTCAACGCCAGCGCATAGTTATAATGGGCCTGACCGGATTGCGGCGCTGCGGCGACCGCTTCCTCAAAATAGTGTTTGGCTTCCTCAAATTGTTGAGTCTGATACGCTTGCGTCCCCTGTTCTGTCAGCACCGTCGCGTGAGGTCTCACCTCACCCTCCAGGACGAGCGGAACGAGCGGCTTACGCTTGTGCGAACATGCCGTGGCACCGACCAGAACCACCACGATACCCAGAATCACCAGCTGTTGAAGGGTCTGTTTCATGCGAAACTACCTCTCCGTTAGGATTTCGTATGCTTGCGCGTTTCTTCCTCAAACGTTTTTCGATACAGCACGTCCCATTCGGCACTCCCCTCGACAATGCCTCGTGAGTATGAGGCCAGCGTGGCCCTTACTTTTCGGTCGATGTCCTGTTCCTGCGCCAGTTCAACACCCAGCACTCGCTTGATCTCCTTCAATATGCGCTCATCGGGGCTCTTGACCGTTGTTCCGGCATGTTTCTTCACGGCCGTGAGAATCACATGCGAGAGATGACTGACTTTATCTTCACTCAGCATGACAGACCGCCGACCCCTCCGCAACCGACGATCCGGAGTCGAGCGACCGGATCACTGAGTCTCTCAATGCCTCACAGAATGATGCCCCGTTCGCGCACCAACTTCTGTTTCACCATCTGGAACATCTTCTGATAATCGACTTGCCCTTGCTCGATTTGCTGTTCGTAGGCTTTCAGCAACTGCCGCACTTCCGCATTGACTCGATCTTCCACCGATAACTCGTGCGTGATCGCCTGCTCGAGCGCCTCGACGAATGTCTTGCGCTCGCCCGAGAGCGCAATATGCCCTTCCGCGTGAAGATGGCCGGTGACACTTTCGGCCATATGGCGCACACGTTCTTTCGACAGTCGCATCGCGCTCAACTCGACTCGAGAAGGATCGTCGGTGTGTCCATGACCTGCCGAAGTTGAGTCGCATCGCCGACGATCTTTCCGATGATGTTCACCCGATCCGCAGGAACCGGATCAGCGCCCACACTCATTGGAGTTCGTCCGAAAAAGATCGCCAGGACTTGCCCCGCTCCCCACAAGGCAATATCCCCGACCTTGACCTGAGTGGTTGCCGTTTCCCGATGATCGTGGACTCCGGAGATCGGAAAGTAGAACTCCTCCCCCCATGTATTGATCGCTGCCTTGACCGGGAGCGCCGCGTACACTTGGTCTGCGGTCTTGGTCTTTCGAAGTTCAGCCTCCAACTGCACGCTCCCCACGGTGATACGGATTCGTTTGGCCGATGCCGTCATGTCGAAATAGAACTCAACAACGTGGTCACTCACGCAATGTCGTGTTGGCCTGCGAACTCTAGCTTGTCTCCTACATGAAATCAAGGCTACAATCCGCAACCATGCTCACCTCCAGCTTCATCTTCCTTCCGGGAGTGGGACGTTCCACAGAGCGACGATGGTGGGACGATGGCCTGCTTGACTGGAACATGTTCCTGAACCAACCGTCCGTTTCCGGTCTCTCCGCCAGCCGCAAAGACTGGTACGACGATGAACTCCGTACAGCGCGACGACTGGCCGACGACAGACACTTTCAGTCGTTTGGGACGCGACTCCCTCGGCGTGAGCATTGGCGGCTCTACGACGTGTGCCGAGCCCGCACGGTCTATCTCGACATTGAAACCACCGGCGCGCCACCGGAACACGGCGACGTGACGGTCGTCGGGCTTCATCGTAATGGAACGACCGTGAGCTTAGTCAAGGAGGAAGGCCTGACCACCGAACGATTGCAGACCGAACTTGATGCATGCGACCTGCTCGTGACGTTTTTTGGATCGGTCTTCGATGTTCCCTATCTCCATGCTCTATTCCCGAGTCTCCGCTTCCCTTCTTTGCACTTTGATCTCTGCTTCGGCGCACGACGACTGGCCTTGCGCGGAGGGCTCAAACACATCGAACGCGAACTGGGGATCGACCGACACACGAGCATCAGTGCCCTCGACGGTGTTGATGCCGTCCGTCTCTGGTTTGCGTGGCGCCGAGGTGACGCCACGGCGCGTGAAACCCTGTTGACTTACAACCGAGCGGACACCGAAAACCTCGTCACCCTCGCCGACCTATTGTATGAGGATATGGCAGTGCGTTTCGGCCCTTCATCACTCTCACCTCGCCTTCAACCACCGGCATATTCTCGATGAGCAGATGGACCGGCATCGGGCGAAGCGAGATCGGCCATGTTCGTACAGTCAACCAAGATGCGTTCACCGTGATCGATGACCACGGAATCTGGGCCGTTGCGGACGGAATGGGAGGCCATATTGGAGGAGACATCGCCGCTCAAACGGCCATCAGAACGGTCGAAGTCCAAGCGGCCTCATCCAGTGAGGCGCTTCGTAACGGCCACACGCCGCCGACCGATGTGCTGACGGAGCTGATCAACCGAGCCCACGAGGCCATCGTTGATCGAACCAGGTCGCAATCGAAACTGAAGGGGATGGGGACCACGATGGTCCTACTCGCCATTGTGCCCAGTCCCGCTCCGGTGGCCTACCTGATCCATGTCGGGGACAGTCGCGCGTACCGAGTTCGATCCGGTACATTGACGCCGTTGACCAGAGATCATAGTTTGATCGAGAAATACCTGGAGCGTGGGATCCTCACACCCCAAACGGCCAAAACCCATCCTGAGCGGCATGTCCTGACGCGCGCCTTGGGCATCCCGGGAATGGCGACTCCAACCATTGGCGCCTTCCCGATTCAGGAAGACGACGTTGTATTGCTCTGTTCGGATGGCCTGACGAAGATGCTGGAGGATGACGACATCCAGCGAGTTCTTACCCAAGGCGAACGGGACCCCACACTCCTCTGCCACCGGCTCGTGACCACAGCTCTCGATCGTGGAGGAGAAGATAACGTAACAGTCGTCGTGGTCGCTCACCGATAGTCTCCAGATCAGTTGACTGTTGACATGTTTCATCAGGCCGTGTACGTTTCCAGGTCGTCTTCCTCTTGTCACACCCATGGAGACCCGTATGCGCCGCCGGGAGTCGTTTGTCTGCGTAAGCCTACTTCTACTTTTTAGTCTCGCAACTTCGGTTATCGCCTCAGAACCCGCTGATCCGGAGAGTGCCATTCGTCAGATGGTGCGCGCCAACGCCGAAAAAGATCTCCCGACGCTGTCTCGCCTCATGGCCCATGATGCCGACATCATTAGTTATTCCGTCGGTGGACGAAAGTACGTCGGCTGGCCTGAGTTCGAGCGCGAAATGCGTGAAGAGTTCGTCAACACCAAGAAGATCGAGATTCCGATCACCGAACTCAAGGTCTGGACCAAAGGTGATTTGGCCTGGTTTACAATGGAGCTCGACTATATCCGCTACGTCGGCGAGGGATCAGAGGTCAAGCGAACCCTACTACCACTGAGAGAAACCGGCGTGCTGGAGCGTCGCGCGGGCCGGTGGCAGTTGTTGTCTTGGCATGAATCGTTTCGATCGGCTCAGCTGGGTGGTCCTCTTGCATCCCCCTCAGCAGGCGCCGGCTCGCATCGCCTCGTCAGCGACGCCGTCGCTACGGCGATGCCGGATGTCAGCGGAGAATGGGAAATTCTCGAGGTCGAGGACGAAAAACGATACAAGGCAACATTGGATAAGAGCGGGAATGGTCCCTATACCCAGCACGGTGGACGCTTCGTGACCACCAAATTCGCCGACCGACTCTGGCAGGGTACGTGGCAACAACCGGGAAATGATCGTGAAGGCGGATTTGAAGTTCTTCTGGCAGAAGACGGCATTGCGGCGAAAGGCATCTGGTGGTACACGCGTGTGGGCAACCATAAAAATATTCCCCCTCGGGAGCATGGAGGTACATATGAATGGAAGAGACTGACGCCCAAGCCAGCGAATGCTCCATGAGCCAGTTACAATCTCTTCGGCCACGCCACCTAATTCGGAGCCCGGTCCCAAATCATCGTCTTCACTTCCTGTGGGAGGTCTTATGCGCGGATTCCTCATTTCTCTGATTACCGCTGTGTTCATGGTTACGTCAGCGTACGCGGATGGAGGCCACGACCACCATGCCGTCCCTACGCTGAAAAAACAGGTAAGTTCAAAGATCACCTATGGAGAGAACACTGCGACCCTGACCTTCGGCCCCATCGATCTTCCGGCCGGCCATACTGAAGGCGACATGGGCGACTCCATGCCTCGCTTCAACTTTCAGTTGCCTGAAGACAAGTATTTAATCGGCTTCAAGTCGGCCTTGTCCACCGTCGATGGAAAGGAATTGCCCCGGAACTACCTGCACCACATCCTGATGATCAACAACACCAAGCCCAGCGTGTCCTGTCCCGGTGAGCCGCTCTTCTTCGGTGGAGCCGGACTCGAAATGGCCGAGACGCAATTCCCCGATGGATACGGCGTGAAACTTTCGGCAACCGACAAGTTAATGACGGTCGTCGCGTTCTACCACGGAGCTCCTCCCACTAAGGATGTCATCGCAACCTTTACGATGTATTTTGCCCCGAAGGTCAAACCGGTCAAAGAGATGGAGATCTATCAGGTCGGCGTCAACATCGTCTGCTTCACCAAGTTTGGCGATAGACCAGCGGATCAGACAGATGAAGGGATTGAAATCGGGCCGGGTGTCCAAGTCCGCACGGCGCCACTGAAGTTTGGGATGGACGGTTGCGTCAAATACGCGTATCCACACGGCCACGACGAACTGCTTCTGATTGCATTGGAGAATAAGACGAAGAAGCAAACCCTACTTCGGACTGTGCCGGATGTTGAGCGAGACGGGACGCTCCGAGAATTCTTACCACATCAAGTCTATAAGGACGGCCAGGGATTTCCTATCTCAAAGGACGATGACTATGAGATGGTGATGGTGTACCACCATTCTTTACAGAATACTGAACCGCAGCACGGAATGGGCAACTACTTGCTCTATATGACCCCTGGCTCGTGCTCGCCGCAGAGCGCTTCCGCTACTCCTTAGCTGGTGTTTCACCTTGCCCACCGGTTCGAGCTCGGCCGGTGGGCATGCTCTGCTCCTCCCTGCTGAGTCCAGTCCAAATCCTCTTCAAAATCTTGAAACTAGTCTCGGTTGAAGCGCCACAGCCTCGCTGTACCCGCCTGCTCCCACCGCTGCACGAATCCCAAATCCGTTGGGTGAAACGATGCTTCGCATGTATACTCATCACACTAGTGATCATACGTAATCCTGCTTTTTACACCATGTGATCTGCATGACGACATGATGTCCTGCTTGGCACACCCATGACGGCTTCCAGAACTCCTCAGTCGGCCGCACTTCAATTCGACGTGTGGTGGCTTCAGAAATTGACACAGTTCATGCAGGACATGGGGCACCCCACTAACCTACCCGTCATCGCGGAGCGCATTCTTGCGGGACTCTTGGACGTATCCCAGAGCTCTCATGGGGCTCTATACCTACTTGACCACGCCCATGAAAGATATCGCCATGTGCGTTCTCATGGACAACTCGACACTATTTCTGTGCCTCATGTTGTTGCCCTCTACGATCCACTTGTTCAGAAACTCTTGCAATGTCACCAGAATCTGGCCCCTGCCAATCTCGCTTCCAATTCCCCTATAGTCTCCATGGAAACTGCCGCACACACTCTGCTCGGCACTTTTCCCCTCAATCTAGCTATTCCACTCGTGACCCAGGGACGCATGATTGCTTTTGTTGTCGTCCAATCACAAATAGAAGGTGGCCTCCATAAGGAACTCCTGCTTGCCATGGCCCAGAGTGCCGCCAATGCGCTGGATTCTCTTACGAGTTATGAGGATCTTCGTCAATCTCACCCCCTGATGCGTCGCACTGATCGATTGCGCTCGCTGGAAATCATCGCCGGCGGTTTTGCGCACGAGATCAGAAACCCACTCACTTCGATCAAGACCTTCATCCAACTGGCTCCCGAACGGAAAGACGACAGCCGGTTCATTGGAGAGTTCAGCCAAATTGTGCTCGATGACGTCCATCGCATCGAGCGTTTAATCCAAGAAATTCTCGATTATGCTCGCCATATGGAGCCTCAATTGACCGATGAGGACCTGAATGAAATCGTCTCGTCATGCGTCTACTTCGTCCAGGTACAGGCAGACAGGCGGGGGATCAAGATTGAAAAAGAGTTGGCGTCTGAGCTTCCCCGTGGCATGTTAGATCGGCAACAGATCAAACAGGTCATTTTAAATCTGCTTTTGAATGCCATGGATGCCATAGGAAAGCGTTTCGGGACGATCCGCGTGCGAACCCATCGACTTCAGAAACCGGATGGACAGGAGTGGGCGCATATTGAAATCGAGGATACCGGGCGTGGAATCCCACCAGAGCACCTTGCCCACGTCTTCGACCCGTTCTTTACGACCAAGCACTCGAGCGCCTTCAGCGCCGGAACCGGACTTGGCCTGACCATTGTGCACCAGATCGTTCAGGAACACAGAGGAGACATTCAGATTCAGAGTACGGAAGGGCTGGGCACGACGGTTCGCATCCAGCTTCCTTCTCATCACTCATAGAATGTCAGGAGCTGCTGTGGAGAATGTGGTCGCAAAAAAACGAGTCCTGTTGATCGACGATGAGGCGCGGGTTCGAGCCTCGCTCAAAATGGTTCTGGAACCGCTCTACGACATTCTCCAAGCCGGTGATGGGCATGAGGGGCTCGACGTCTTTCGAAAGGAAGAACCGGATCTGGTTCTTCTCGACGTCATCCTTCCAGGAACCGACGGCCTCGCCGTGCTTCAAATGCTCCGCATGGAAGGGAAAGTCACCCCGGTTATCATGCTGACTGGTACCAAATCGGTAAAGACGGCCGTCGATGCCATGAAACTGGGAGCATCAGACTATCTTTCAAAACCTTTTGATGTCGACGAGCTTCGGATCGTCATTGATCGCACCTTGAATTCTTCCGAACTTGAGCGAGAGGTGAAGCAGCTCCGGGCACAGGTCGTCCAGCGATACGCCTTTCATAATCTGATCGGAAAAAGCGAGGGCATGCAGGAGATCTACTCAAAAATCGAACAGGTGGCTGATAGTCGAACCACCGTTCTCATTACCGGAGAAAGCGGCACAGGTAAAGAACTGGTTGCCAAGGCCCTGCATTACAACAGCGCACGGCGAGATCGTCCTTTTATTGCACTGAACTGTGCGGCGCTCCCCGAAACCTTGATCGAAAGTGAATTGTTCGGTCATGAAAAGGGCTCTTTTACGGACGCTACTGCGCGACGTGTCGGACAATTCGAATTGGCACACACCGGAACATTGTTCCTCGACGAGATCGGCGATTTGAGCGCAGTCACGCAGGCAAAACTTCTCCGCGTCATCCAAGAGCGAGAATTTACAAGAATCGGCGGTGTTCAGTCGATCAAAGTCGATGTTCGCATTGTCGCGGCAACCAATAAGAATCTTGCCGAATTGGTTCGCAAGGGGCAATTCCGAGAAGATCTTTACTATCGTATCAACGTGATCTCGCTCTATCTTCCTCCTCTTCGAGAACGGAGTGAAGATATTCCCCTGCTTGCCAAACACTTTCTCGAAAAACGGCTGGAAGAGGAACGACGCCCCCACATCGAATTCGGGAAGGAGGCATTGGAACTTTTAACTCGATACTCCTGGCCGGGGAATGTTCGCGAACTGGAAAACTTCGTTGAGCAAGCGTTTATCTGGTCCCAACATGCCACAGAAATCACACCTGAGCACTTACCTGCGTCGATCAAGAGCGATTCTCGGTCAACGTCTCTTCGAGATGATACCCTCGCGGGACGTATGTCTCTTGAAAAAGCCGTGATGGAGTTCGAACGGGAAATTATTCTTGATGCCCTCAAACGAACCAATTACGTACAAACTCATGCCGCAAATCTACTTGGTATCAGCCGGCGGATGTTGAAATATCGCATGGACACGCTGGGTATTGGTCGTCCGGATAACTCTCTCCCTTCAGAACCAGAACCTTTAGTGCAAGAATGACACACTTGCGCATGATGATGTCACATTTATGCACATATTGTCCTCACGTCCATGTGGATATAATAGGCATCCTAACATTTATCAACATATATATAGTGGCAATGAGTTAGCATGATACTATATGTAGATAACCATCGTAAGTGTATGAAAAGGAACAATAATTGCTTATATTTTGAGTGTTTTTGAGACGTTCATCATGTATCTATGACCTCTGTACAGACAGTCACACAACCTACTGTACTAGTAATTGATGATGAAGCTGGCCCCCGTGATGCGTTGAAGGTTATTCTTCGTCCCTTTTTCAACATTCGTTCTGCAGAAAACGCTCAGTCTGCACTGGACGTTCTTGGCAACGAACCCATCGACATCATTACTCTCGACCAGAGACTCCCGGATCGCCACGGGTTGGACCTTCTCCACGACATCAAACAGGATCATCCGGATGTGGAGGTTGTCATCGTCACAGGATACGGCAGTTTAAAATCCGCCATGGAAAGCATCCGACAGGGTGCCACAGGGTATTTGTTGAAACCATTCAACGTCAACGAGCTTATCACCCTGACTCAGCAGACGATGGATAAAAAGCGCCGGCTTGATTTTCTTCGCCGGAGCCTTCGATCTTCACCTGAACTATGGGAATTAGGGGAAGAACACGCACGCTCGTGGGACACTCTCAAATCAGAATATTTTACTCTTTACCTCACTGCGCGAAGCAATGCCGTTTTACCGGACGAAGAGATGTCTCTTGTCCCTCTCTTATCGGATATCATGGAAGCCACAGACCGTCACCTGCTGAATCACTCGAGCCGAGTGAGTTTCTATGCGACGTTGATGGCTGCTCGATTGGATCTTACCCTCGCTCAGCAAAAATCACTGGCTATGGGAGCCTTCCTGCACGATATAGGGAAAACGAGTTTTCCGGCTTACAGGTTTTCAGAGGACCAGATCCTCCCGTCAGGAGAACCAGTCGTCTGTCGGGAACATTGCGAGAGAGGTGCTCGGGCGGCGACAATCCTGGGGCTACCCAAGGAGGTCCATGACATCATCGCCTACCATCATGAGCGATGGAACGGGCAAGGCTATCCGCATGGAGTTTCGGGTCCTGATATTCCGGTTTTAGCTCGCATTGTCGGTATTGCCCAGGCTTTTGATCACCTGACTGCGGATGCCCCTGGGCGGTCTTGCCTTTCCACAGAAACCGCAATCCAGCAGATCGCTCTCAACTCTGGTACACATTTCGACCCGCAACTCCTTGAGGTATTCCTCAATGTCGTGAAAGATTCAGCCGCTCTCCTGCCCACGACAACCGTCGTTCCCGCCGCGTGATCTACTCGTGTGCTCCCGCAATTAACTCCGCCGCTGTCGCCCGGGTCTTTGGGGTCACTCGCTCTCCACCGAGCATTCGGGCAATCTCCCCCTCGCGATTGATCCCGCTTAGCGAGCGCACCGTCGCCATCGTGCGCCCCTTTGCTTCTGACTTTTCGACGCAGAAGTGATGGTGCGCTTGAGAAGCGACTTGCGGGAGATGAGTAATACAGAGCACTTGATGATACTGCCCCAACGCCCGTAAGCGTTTCCCGATCGTAGCCGCAACGGCGCCACCAACACCCGTATCGATCTCGTCAAAAATGACGACCGGAACATGATCGACATTGGCGACAACGGATTTGAGTGCGAGCATGACGCGGGAGATTTCTCCACCGGATGCCACCCGCGACATGGGTTTCAATGGTTCGCCGGCATTGGCAGCCAAAAGAAACTCGACACGATCAATCCCGTCTTGGCCATAGACCTCGTTCTGCTCGTTGGGCACGACCTGAACCATAAACCGCACCGATCCCATTTTCAGCGCATCCAATTCCTTGCTCACCATCTTCGTTAACCGCTTGGCGGCTTCTTTCCGTTGTTGAGAAAGTCGCCGTCCTAACTCAGACACGTGTTGTTGCTGCTCCTGAATGAGACGATCGTAGTCAGCGAGTTGGGCTTCGACATGAGAAAGCCGTTCCTGCTCTTCCTTCACCCGAGCGTAGGTCGTCAAGACTGCGTCGATAGTCCCTCCGTATTTCTTCTTCATCTTCTGAATGACGGCCAAACGATCCTCCACAACGCTTAACCGTCCAGGATCGGCATCCACACGTTCAGCATAGCTGCGAAGAGAGTCGGCAACTTCCCTCAAGAGAACCTTCGCCTCGGATGCGAGGCGGGTCGTTGCTTCCATTGCGGGGTCGATCTGAGCCAGCTCGCCCAATAGGCGCTCTGCGATCACAAGGTGGGTCAACACACCTTGGCCGTCACCGTGAATTCGCTCCTGCGCTTCGGACACCAGTTCAGCCAGACGACCCGAGGACCCCAAGCGTTGTCGCTCCGCCTGCAGCGCCTCCTCTTCTTCGATGCGACAACCAGCTTCCTCCAGCTCCTGTCGCTGAAACTTCAAGAGATCTTCCTGCTGCGCGCGGTGCTGCATGGTTGTCTCGACTTCTGCGCGCGCTTGACGTGAGCCGACCCACTCTTGATGAACACCTCGGTACTGGTCGCGCAACTCACGTATTTGCCCAAACGCATCCAGCACCTCAAGCTGAGCCACGCTGGATAAGAGAGATTGTTGGTCGTGTTGACCATGAATATCGATCAGCGTGCCAGCAAACTCCTCCAGCACGTGGACTGGAGTCAGTATCCCATTCAAATAGACCCTATTTCTTCCCGATCGAGCGATGATTCGTCGGATGACGAGATGAGAGTCCTCGGGGCCAAGAATCTCCTGGGCTTTCAACTTCTCAAGGAGAGGATGTGAACACGGAATATCAAACGACGCTTCGAGGTGTGCTTCGTCTTCGCCGAATCGGATTTGCTCACTCGAGGCTCGGCCACCAATCAGAAGAGCGACGGCATCGATCAGCAGGGACTTACCGGCCCCGGTCTCTCCGGTCAACACGGTAAACCCTGAGTCGAGAGTCAAACTCAGGCCTTCGATCACGGCAAAATTGGTGATTCGCAGCTCAGTGAGCATGGCTGCGACAAGTCGTGCTAGGCAGTCCCCGCATGTTGAGCCAGCAGTGAGTCGATCATTTCTTTGAATTGACGTTTCGGCCTGGCACCCACCAGCTTCTCAACCGGTTGGCCATTTTTAAAAAACAGAATGGTCGGGATACTCATCACCTGATAACGACCTGCGACTTCGGGATTCTCGTCAGTGTTGAGCTTGCGAACTTTCAGCTTTCCGGCATACTCCGTCGCTAATTCATCAACGATCGGAGCAACCATTTGACACGGACCACACCACACGGCCCAAAAATCGACCATGACGAGTTCAGACGCTTTCATGACTTCAGCATCCCAGGTCGAATCTTCAACTTTCAAGGCATCACCAGCCACGTGCTCCCCTCCTTCGATGTTGAGAACAAACTCACTTTCTAGCCTCGTCATCGTACCCTACCGCTGATTTTAGTGTCAATTACGGATCATCGCCGACCTGGATTTCCGACCGAGCCCTCCTCTGCTTCCGACGCTTGGGGAGGAAGACCATAGGGTCCACCTGGCGCAGCCCAAGGGAGACCACGCTCGCCCCACAGCAAGGGGCTCAACAATGTTCGCATGAGGGCAGTGCCCGCGCTGTCAGTCCAACCGATCCCAGTGAGACTGAGCATGGCGCTGTACTGCTCTCGATCGGGAAACTTCAAGTAGTAGAATCCGACAGACCAACATTTGCACGGATTCTGATAGAGCGCAACCGCATCCAATTCAGGGCTTCGGCCGTTCTTCACGTCATAATAGGCTTTGGCTCCGAAGGTCCAACCCCATGGAGTTCTGAGCGCGCCGCCCATCGTGACAAACTGAATCTCTTTCGTCGGAGCAAAGACCTCATTGAAGGAGATCGGGTTCCAAATATCTCCTCTCCGCACTCGATTGCCGTCTCTCGTGTACCGTTGGCCGACTTCAAAGTACCAGTTGGTACCCTCCTGAAACCGAAGGTCGGTATTGAACTGACTGACTCCGGGCTGATACGGATCGAAGAAGGCATCGACAGTCAGATACCGATTGATGGGCGGTCGCAACGCCCACGCCTGCGCGGCTCTCCCAAATATGGGGGCATCCAACTGCGAAATTCCAACTCGTGGAGGAAGATTGTTCCCGATCACGGCCCGCATCCAGATATCAGAGAACTTTCTTCCTTGTATGGCCACTGTGGCCGGCTGGAGCGGCTGGGTCAATGACCCCAGGAAGGGAAGTGCCCCAGGCGTAAAATCTCTCGCCCTCGTTTGCACCTCACCCACGTGATAACTTTGAGCCACCGTCAAATCAAGCCAATTGAAAGCCGTGTGTTTACCCTGCTCCAATACGCGGCTGCGCAGCATATAGGTCATGAGGTTTTTCTTCGGCAGATCATCAACCTGGTCGATGAGAGCCAACTTGGATTGATTCGTCGACGGCACATACTCATACATGACCGAGGGTTCCACGGTGTGGAGAACATTTCCACCATCAGCGAGCGGAAAGCGCCGTGTTAATTTCGACATCGCTTCCACACCCACCCAAAAGGTCTCTCGATGCTGTCCCTCTTCCGACTGCGCGCCTCTGGTGTAGTAGACTTCTCGAAACTTTGCTTGTGGCCGGATCCCGATGATGTGTCCGAGCTGAATGAGGTTCGTTTCAATGCCCGGGACCACATTAATCCGATTGAGGGTAAACCCCTGATCTCGGTAAAAATTGACGTGGTTCCCCTCTATCCCAAACAAGACAGGCGACTTAAACAACGGCGTATACGGAAGCTCATAACCGGCTTCCGGCAGACGTTGGAATGTATCCTTACCCCCTGCTTGTAACGGTTGCAGATAGAGGCCCAAAAGATACAGATTGCCGTACGGCAATCTCTGATTCGCCAAGAGATTTGATTCGGTGCTAGGCAGCGCTCGCAGCACGCCCGAATTGCTTAACTGCTGAAAAAAGTTGGGATCCGTGACTAAGTTCGCTTTGGTCCTGAACAAGAGGGTATCCGTGATGAATTGCGTGTGGCTTCCCGTGAGCGTGGCTCGAGTCTTTTCGGCATCCGCCCCGGTCTCGGTCACTCCAGCCACATTGGGCAATTGCGTCTGTTGCAAGAAGCTTAGATCCCACTTTCCACGAGATCGTCGATCCAAGACGTACCGATATTGGAAATCCGACCCATACCCTAAATCACTGTAGTACTTCGGCGAGACCGTCAGGTCTTGGCTCGGATTGATCGCCCAAAAAAAACTTCCTTGCATGTGAAACCCAAAACGATTGTCATAGGTGACCGTCGGAATCAGAAATCCGGTCTGGCGTTTGGTGAGTGGATAGGAAAACGTCGGTAACGGAACCGTCGGCACATCGAACAGACAGAACCAACCTCCTTTCAACGCTAAGGTATCTCCGACTCCCATATCGAGGTCCTTAAAACGGAATCGCCATGCCGGCACTTCCCCCCCTTGCGCGTCGCAGTTCGTAAAACTACCTTCCTTCACGCGATAATGGTATTCGGAAAATCTTTGCATCAGTCGCCCGGAGACCAACGTGTTCGTGGAGGGAAGGTAGAGTTCCCCATGCGTGGCAATACCGGCTTCAGTATTCACGTTGATTTGCATCCGCTCCGCAGTCACATCGGCCTGTGGGTCCGTTAAATGCACGTGACCGACTGCCGTCAAAATCCCAGGAAGCACCTGGATGGTGACATGGTCGGCGGTCAACTTGAGCGTGCCTTGCCGGATCACGACGGAACCAGTGGCGTCATAGACTTCTTGATCTTGGCGATAATCGAGACGCTCTGCCGTGACATCGAGAGGATCGGACCCGGAAGAGGACGCGCCCACGCCGGGTCGATTGTCGGCGGCTGACGCGGGGAACGGTGAGAAGGCGAGGAGAACGGCGAGAAGAGACCACCGGAAGATCCACGCGAGAGGATCCGCCATGTTAGCCACGAATCGGTGATAGGCCACAGCCACGTACGGCCGCTTTGACCTCCCCTACGAGCATGAGCGATCCGGCAATGCAGATGAGATCATGCGGAGCGCACCTGCCTTTGGCCAGCCTCAACGCATCCATAGTAAAGACGGCTTCCAACACCGGACCTGGCCATGTATCCAGCGCAAGACGAAGTTCATCGACCGTCGCAGATCGCGCAAGCGCCGTTTGAGTCAAGACGATCTCCGAGACGAGCGGCAGCAGCGGCGCCATGAACTGCCGGTGATCTTTATCCCGCATCATGCCCCACACGAGAATAATTCGAGAGGTGGGGTGAGACAAGGCATATTCCTGAAGATACTGCGAAAGCACCTTCGCGGCAGGGGGATTGTGCGCACCATCAAGGAGGACTTTCGGATCTTCTTCAAGTAATTCCAGGCGACCTTCCCATGACACCGTCCGCAAACCATCACGCGCAGCCGGCGCATCGGTATGGATTCCAACACGATCGACAGCCTCAAGAAGCGCCAGTGCACAGGCAGCGTTATCCCACTGATGGTGTCCTGCGAGACCACACTGCAGATCATCAACCACGTGGCTCGCTCCTCGATACAGAAATCGTTCTGCCCCCTGCGCTTCGATATGGAAATCTTGACCGAGCTGCCACAGTGGCGCCGCCAACTCGGTCGCGATTCGCCGCAGCACTCCAGCCGCTTGGGACCCCATTCGTCCAATCACGATCGGCACATGAGGTTTGATGATCCCCCCTTTTTCAAAGGCGATCGCCTCCTCCGTTGGCCCCAAATACTCCTGGTGATCCAACCCGATCGTCGTAATCGCACAGGCGAGTGGTCGAGGCACGACGTTGGTCGCGTCAAATCGTCCGCCCAACCCGACCTCTATCACGGCGACATCGACGTTCGATTCCACAAAATGGAGGAATGCAAGGGCCGTCGTCATTTCAAAAAACGTCGGCGTGAGATCATGGCCGAGGCTGGCTCGAACGCGTGAGACCAGCTTCGCGACTTGCTCCTCCGTGATCATGCACCCATTCACGCGAATGCGCTCTCGGAACTCGACGAGATGAGGTGATGTATACAGTCCGACACGTTTGCCCGAGCGCTGGAGCATAGCCGCCGCCATCGCCGCGGTCGATCCCTTGCCATTGGTGCCACCGATATGCAGCACGCGGAGTGCAAGTTGGGGATTGCCGACCTGCTGCAACAGGAGGCGGATCGTCTCCAAGCCCAGCTTGATACCGTGCTGTTGAAGTCCGTAGAGATACTCAATGGCGAGGGAATAGCTCATGAACAAGCCGGCAGGATGCAGAAGGCTAAAAGTGATTCACGAGGGTGCCGACCGTCTCCTTGAGACGCTTACGCTCAACGATCATGTCGATCATGCCGTGATCGAGAAGAAACTCGGCTCGTTGGAACTGGTCCGGCAATTGTTGCTTGATCGTTTGTTCAATCACGCGAGGCCCGGCAAATCCTATCAGCGCCTTCGGTTCGGCGATGATGACATCACCCAACATGGCCACACTGGCCGTCACGCCGCCGAATGTTGGATCGGAGAGGATAGAGATAAACGGCAGCTTGGCTTCACCAAGCTTCGCGACCGCCGAAGAAGTCTTGGCCATCTGCATCAGCGAGAGGATGCCTTCCTGCATACGGGCCCCCCCGGAAGCGGTGACCAAAATGACCGGTAATTTGAGTTCTAACGCCCGATCAATCGCGCGACAGAGTTTTTCACCGACCACCGACCCCATACTCCCGCCCATAAAGCTGAAGTCGAACACACAGAGCACCACACGACGCCCATTGACCATGCCTTCGCCGATCACGAGCGCATCTTTTCGGCCTGTTTTTTGTTGATGGGCTTTCAGTCGCTCCCGATAGGATTTGGTGTCATGAAAGGTCAAGGGATCCTGCGCTTCTAGCTCCGTATCCCACTCTTTGAACGTACCGAGATCGATGAGTAATCCAATCCGCTCTGTGACCGAGATAGGAAAGTGATACTCGCATTTCGGACACACTTTATTGTTTCGGTCGACTTCTTTCCGATAAACGATTTCTCGACAGTGGTTGCACTTAAGCCACATCCCTTCGCTGCCTTTAGACCGCGGCGGTGGAGTGGATTCCGTCGGTTTGTCTTTCTTAAACCATGCCATCGTAGGCTCTCTTGATCAGGCTTCTGCGCATCGCACGCTGATGCACGCTATCAACTCAAGAAGACGTGAGTCTCTCTACACCCCCGCGGACAAGGTCAACTTGACTAACATCCACACACCCACCAAGACACTGGCAAAACTAGCCACACCTTGCACAACGATAAAGAGCCGCTGATTGATCGAACGCGAATACATAACCGGGACACTGATCGTGAGCCCGATCAGCATCATCCCGACGATCGAACCGACGCCAAAAATGAGGATCGATAACAGCCCGGTGCCGACTTCCTTCGTCGATGCAGGAATCATCAGCATCAACGCCGCCGAGCCCGCGAGTCCGTGCACCATGCCGATGCACAGCGGGCGGATCGACTGAACCATCCAATGCCGATGTCGATGATCCTCCTGTCGCTGGTGGCTGTGAAAGTGAACATGCGGGGTGCCATGGTTATGGTGGTGGCTATGCACATGCCATCGTTCACGGTACAACTTTACAGCTAACGTTCCGCCAAGGGCGAGCAACAGAACTGCCACCCCGGACTCGGCAATAAACTCAAATTCCTCAGGAATGCGAATCCCCCAGGCCAGCACAATCGACCCGACCAGCAACAACGTGAGGGTATGACCAATCCCCCACCAGAGACCGACCGCGCCCGATGCAAGAAATGATGGTCGTTCGGCAAGCACGGTCGAAACGGCTGCGAGGTGATCACTGTCCAGGGCATGCCGAAGTCCAAGAAGAAAACCGACCCCGAGGAGGGTTAACAATTCAGTCTCCGACGCCATGTTCTAGGAAACCCAACCCATTGATGATCCGGTCTCAATTGATCGATCGACAAGGCACCACTGAGGATGGAGGCCCATTGTAGCAGATATGACAAACAGAATCTCATCCTCCACGGGCATGCATTTCCAAGTGCGGATCTTCTCGAAGCCGATCAATGTCGATGAGCCCTCCTGATCGAAGTCCGACCTGCTCAAGGGCTTTGCGCTCCTCAGCTCCCCGATTGCGACGAGCGGTCCACACCGATCGAATCAGCTCCCGCATCTCCATCGCGTTTGCGCCCAGACGGAGCGGCTTGCACAAGTCCGTTCCCGACATTGCGTACAGGCACAAATACCATACGCCATCGGCCGTCACACGACTACGATCACAATGCGCACAGAACGGCGCTGTCGTCGAGGGAATAATCCCAAAGATCGTTCCATCCGGCAAGCAAAATCGTTGCGCTGGGGCAGTTCCTCGTTCCGGAACAGGAATGATCTGTCCATACCGTTGGCCCAAGAGATCGAGAATCATCTCTTGCGACAGCACCTTCTCCGGACTCCACTCGTTTGCGCCTCCGACGTCCATATATTCGATAAAGCGAACCTCAGCCTGATAGTGTTTCGCGAACTCGACGAGTGGACCGAGTTCATCCTCATTGAACCCACGAATGGCGACGGTATCGAGTTTCAGATTGTCAAAGCCGGTCTTCCCCACAGACTCAATCCCCTCAAGGACGCGTGAGAATTCGTCGCGTCCGGTGAGTTGACGAAACCGCTCGGGTCTAAGCGTATCGAGACTGACCGTCACACGGTCAAGTCCAGCCTCGTAGAGTTCTTGTGCGTAATCGGCCAGGAGAACCCCGTTCGTGGTCAACGCCACTTCGGTAATCCGTCGATCCTGCCGCAATAGCCGTACGAGCCTCGCAAGATCTCGCCGCAACAGCGGCTCGCCTCCGGTCAGTCTGACCTTTTCCACGCCCAGATCGGCGAAATACCCGGCGAGCGTCGCCATTTCTTCAAAACTCAGGATATTCTCTCGTGGAAGCCAGACATACTCAGGTTCCGGCATACAATAGTTGCAACGGAGGTTACAGCGATCCGTGACCGACAAGCGCAGACTGCCCAGCGGTCGATCGAACGTATCGACGATGGTGTCGACAGGATCGTTATGAGGAGAGCGTTCCTTCATCTGTGTTCCAGAGGATGGTCAAAATGGCCATTGATTCTCACCCACCCACCCTACCGCGCCAAGACGCGACTTTCTCCGACCAAGGCCGCAGCAAACGAAGAGGTGAGGCCTACGTCGTTTGGTACGTTGAGCCTCTGAGCAACGTGAGAATGCAACCGGGCGCCATGTTCACCATCTTCATTAGGGGTGTTCTTCCACCCATACCTCCCCTTCCGGGGTATGTTCCAATTTCCAGATCGGCGTGATCTGCTTGAGCTCATCGATCGCCCATTGGCAGGCGCGAAACGCATCGGCGCGATGCTCGGCCCCGGCGATGATCAGGACGATATTTTCTCCGATCGTGATGTCTCCATATCGGTGAACAATGAGCAGCTCCAAGATATCGAATTCTTTCAACGCCCGTTCTCGAATCTCGAACAGCGTCTTCTGCGCCATCCCTTCATAATGCTCGAAGGTGATGCTGTCTACATCGCGACCTCGAGATCGATCGCGGGCAATACCCAAAAACGTGGCAATCCCACCGATCCGTTTGGATCGGCTGCGCACCCGACCCAATTCCTGATCAATGGAAAAATTTTCTCGCTGGACACGGACAAACTGATCATCAACCTGATCAGATGTCCCTCCGGCAAACGGCGGGAGTAAGGCGATTTCGTCGCTTTCCTTAATGACCGTGTCTGCCTGCGCGATTTCCTGATTCACCGAGACCAGTACTTTTTTCTTCTGAATCAATTCACCAATCGCGGGATAGTCGATCTCAATCGCACCGATTAAATCCTTGACCTGTCGACCATTGGCCAAATCCATCGATAGAGAACCCTGATTCCCTGCCATCACCTTCGTCACGCCGAACAACTTGACCGTCAGCATCGTTTCAGATCCTTAACTCTTCCTGAGAAAGGTGCCAGACTTCCCGCCGGACTTGGAAAGAAGGCACACCTCACTGAAGCTCATCTCTCGATCGACCGCCTTGCACATGTCATAAATCGTCAGCGCCGACACGGAAGCCGCCGTCATCGCTTCCATTTCGACTCCCGTCGGCCCAGTCGTCTTGGCCGTAGCCGTAATGATGATCGAACTGCGACCTTGAGAGTCCGGCTGAGGGTCTTCCTTGAATGCAATATCCACACTGGTGAGCAAAATCGGATGACACATCGGGATGAGGTCCGGTGTCTTCTTGGCCCCCATCACACCGGCAACCTGCGCGACAGCCAAGACATCACCCTTCGCAATCTTGCCTCGCTGAATCTTTTCAAGGGTTTCTGGTAGCAGGAAGACCTTGGCTTGCGCTGTCGCAACCCGTTCAGTCTGATCCTTGGCACTGATATCGACCATCCGAGCCCGTCCCGATTCATTGAAGTGGGTGAATTCAGCCATTTTGTCCGTTGAATCAGTATGTTGTGGCCAACTGGTAGCGGGATTATAGGTGCCGCTGGAGAGGAAGGTCAAGAAA
>CABVRV010000062.1 GCA_902500755.1 uncultured Nitrospira sp. | reverse complement strand
TGGCAGGTCAGGAATGCATATGTTTCGATGAGCACAAAGTCAGATCTCGGATTTCCTGTTGAGCTTAGAGAAACAGACAAATGTATTTCTTACGGAAGCTCATAAGATTGACAAGGACAAGAGAAAATCTTCTTAGGCGGATCGGGTGGGCGTACATAATATATCACTCAACTCTTGCCTGTGCATTCCTTGCCACTATGCCAAGTGGCACACCCAAGCAAGGAATGGAACTTCTCGAACTTGCTTTTATCTTTCTCGTATACCCGGCACTCATTCCTGCCGTCTTCGTCTGTGGCGGTTTACACGCTCGTAACTGCGATGGCACAACTTTTGGATTTATGGTGCAAGCGACGTTCTGTCTTGCTGGAGCTGCATGGTACCTTGTCGGTGGTTGGGCCTTTTTTCCCTTTGTCATCAGACTCATTCGTCGCACAGGCGATAGCGATTAAGTGTAGCGTTCCCAAGCCCCTGCCGAGCAGTTCAAAATACCTGCACAATGAAACACTTTAGATACCGTGTTTCCGGCATGCTGGCGAGGATTGGATGGTCGGCGCTTTGGCCCCGTTGTTCAATGAGCCGAATATCTCGCTTGGCATCGCGGGCCGCCACACGTCGCCTCTCAAGCTGGGAGATCCGGGCCACGCGATGCTCGACAGGTCATGAGGGGCTGGCATCCCTCGGAGTGCAGGGTTAGGACTTCTTTTTCAATCCTAATGTTGCGGCAACAAGATCCAGTGATCGCCCCTGTCGATTTTTCGGGTCTACCTTGGCTCTGCGCAGGTCGCGAAGATCGTGATAGTCTTCGACCTCTTCTTGCAGCCGAAGAAAATCCTTGTACGGTATGACGGCAAATTCTTTCTTGCCGTGTTTTTCTATAATTTGCGCTTTCACAGGTCTACCGGTAGGCCTCCTTCCGATGGAGAATTCGATAAATAATGATCTTACGCTCCACGATTTCAAACAAGACCCGCCACACACCGATCCGCAGACGGTACTCGGGCAACGCACTGGACAGTTTTTTGATATCGCCCGTCAATCCTTCCTCCAAGCGAAATAACGCGTCGACAATACGTTGGGCGTCAGCCTTGGGGAACGCCGCCAAATCCTTCTCAGCTCGCTTGCGTATTTCAATTTCGTATCGCACTTATTTGGATTCAGGCCATGTCGCTCTCGCGCCGGTATAGCTCTGTATCATGGATATGCGCAACCCTCCTCCCAATGAAACCCAACCCTTCCGAGGATAACAAAGTCTCTCCTGTCTTTCCATGTATTGCACGTGCTTCGACGCGCATAGGATCCAGCCTACTGATTGACACATACTGTTGATGCGCGCACTGCCTCAGGGATAGCTGTCCGCTACAACACCTGCACAATAAAGCACTTCAAATACCGCGTCTCTGGCATGCTAGCGAGGATGGGATGGTCGGCGCTTTGGCCTCGTTGTTCGATCAGGCGAATGTCTCGCTTGGCGTCGCGTGCCGCGAGGCGGATGCTCTTCCAGAGATCAGCTTCAGAGACAGGATGGGAACAGGAGCTGGTGACGAGAAACCCTTCAGGCTTCAGCAGCTTTAAGCCCAAGAGATTGACATCCTTATACCCGGTCAAGGCACCTGCGAGAGCTTGTTGACTGCGCGCGAAAGCCGGAGGGTCCAGGATCACTAGATCGTAACGTCGGCCCGATTTCACGAGCTTACGCATCTCCTCGAACGCATCAGCTTGGCGATAGATGCAGCGATCCTCGACCTTGTTCATCGCGGCTTGTGTTCGGGCCATGGCCAGTGTGTCTAGACTGACATCGAGCCCCTCCACTGAGACGGCTCCGGCGAGCGCGGCATGAATGCCGAAGGCACCCGTATGGCAGAAGACTTCCAACACGTCCGCTCCTGCCGCGAGCTTGGCCGCCGCCAACCGATTTTCCCGTTGATCGCAAAACCAGCCGGTCTTCTGTCCCTTCTCAACATCGACGAGAAACTTGGCAGGCCCTTCGTGAATCTCCACTTGTGTCGGGCCGCTGCCGTAGAGAAATTTCCGTTCGAGGGGCAATCCTTCGAGTTGGCGGCTCTTGGCCTCGTTCCGCAGATACACACTCGTCAGATTCAATTCCTTCGTCAACAAGTCGGCCAAGAGTTCCTTCCGGCTATCCATGCCAAACGAGAGACACTGCATGACTAACAGTTGATCGTACCGATCCACGATCAACCCCGGCAATCGATCGCCCTCGGCATAAATGAGCCGATAGGCGTTGGACTGCGCGACGACTCGCTGCCGTAGGCGAATCGCCTGTTGGATTCTTCCCCGCCAGAACGCTTCATCAATTGGCTCATCCTCGAACGTCAGAAAGCGGACTCGGATTTTCGAAGCAGGGTTATAGAGACCACGTCCGTAGAATTGTCCGGCGGCAGTCAGCACATCAATCACGTCGCCGGCTTCTGCTTGACCGACGAGCGGTCCGACATGCCCAGCAAAGAGCCAGAGAGATCGCCCCTCCGGGACGCGAAGTGACGTGAGGCGGACATGGGCCATCGGTGTCATTGCATTGTCTCCTGTACCATGATGTCTCGAACGGTGTGCGTGACTGGTCACACGCCGGCTGTCGTCAACTCGCTCGCCACACGCTCATTGCTTGACGAACCTCGGCTAGTATGTTTTCCTGATGATGAGACGTGGCACTGTCTGTGTGAGGATAAAGAAGAATGGGCGACAAAGCCACTATTGGTTCCGCTGTGTTGGATCGTCTGCATCGCCTCGGCGTTCGCCATATCTTCGGCATTCCGGGTGACTATGTCCTCTCCCTCTATCAATTGATCGAAGCCTCACCGATTAAACACGTGGGAACGACGCGAGAAGATTGCGCCGGGTTTGCGGCGGACGCCTATGCCCGAATCAACGGGATCGGGGCGGTCTGTGTGACCTACTGCGTCGGTGGGCTCAATACCGTCAACGCCATCGCCTGCGCCTATGCCGAACGGTCGCCGGTCGTCCTCCTGACCGGTTCACCAGGCCTGTCTGAACGAACTCGCACCCCCTACTTGCACCACATGGTTCGAGATTTTGCCACTCAACGAGAGGTCTTCGAACGGATGACCGTGGCTGCGGTCACGCTGGACGATCCCCTGACCGCTGAACGTGAAATGGACCGGGCCTTTGCCGCCCTGCTTCGCTACCGCCGCCCCATCTATCTTGAAATCCCTCGGGATATGGTGCACTGCCCCCTCACCGGAGGCATGAAGCCGATCTGCCTGGAGGATACGCCGAGTGATCCGGCCGCGTTAGAGGAAGCGCTCAGTGAAGTACGGATCATGCTGGCCTCGGCAAAACGGCCGGCCATGCTCGTCGGCGCCGAGGTCGGCCGCTTTGGGTTACAAGACGACTTGGCACGCTTGGTCGAGCGCCTCAACATTCCCATCGCTTCGACCTTGCTCGGCAAATCGATCATTCGGGAAGATCATCCGCTCTATGTGGGCGTGTACGGCGGACTCATCGGCCGAGAAGAAGTGCAACAGTTCATCAATGACTCCGACTGTCTGTTGATCCTGGGGTCCATTTTATCCGATGTGGAAGACCTGGATGCACGATCGCCTTTGCTGTCGGAAGGACGAACCATTCATGCGACGGCTGACCGTGTCGCCATCAAACACCACCGATACGAATCGATCAAGTTCCAAGATTTTGTCCAGGGCCTGGTGCGGTCTCCGCTTCCCTCGTTTTCTCATGCTCCGCGCCCGCTTCCTATTCGGGCCGTCGCGACCTCGTCGGTTCGAAACTTGGATGCGCCCGTCACACTGGAGGGTCTGTTCCGTCATCTGGATACGGTCCTCACCGAAAAGACCGTCGTGATTGCCGACGTGGGCGAATCGCTCTTCGCAGCGGCTGATCTTCACGTGCGCCATCGGTTTGAGTTTCTGTCTCCCGCCTACTACACGTCGATGGGTTTCGCCGTTCCGGCCGCCTTAGGCGCGTCGTTCGCCGACCCCAGTTTACGGCCCATTGTCCTGGTAGGAGATGGAGCGTTTCAGATGACCGGAACCGAGTTGGCCAGTTGCGTGCGCTATGGTCAAGCCCCGATCGTCATATTATTGAATAACCGAGGCTATTCGACAGAGCGAGAGATTTTGGAAGGCCCCTTCAATGATGTGCATGAATGGCAGTATGAACGTGTGTGCGAGTTGATCGGCGGAGGGAAAGGCTCTCGGGTGAGCACTCAGAGGGAATTCGAACAGGGTCTAGCCGCCGCCTTTGGCGACGGAAGCCAGCTTCACCTTCTCAACGTCCTGTTGAGCCCAAACGACCGTTCCCCTGGCATGGTACGATTGGCACGTCGTCTCGGAAAGAAACTTTCGACCGACAAGCCATAGGGAAAATCCTCCACCTCTGCCTGCTTTTCCCTACACTCCATCAAGACTCCTTCAAAAATCTTCCGACACTTCCGAGCGAACCGACGGAATTCACAGGCGTTAGTCACGATCAGTGATGGCATACCCCCTGCACTTTCTCCCAGCTTGTATTAGAATGGGCCGGGTGGTACCACTCCGCGCTCACCTTGGCTTTGAGCGCAATCGGCTTTCGGCACTATCTCTAAGGCTGCGGAAAGGACATCGTGTCCGACTTTTATCAAAATGGCGTGGTGACCGTCCTCCACCGTCTCGGTCGGTCCAACATCGCGCAATTGGAAGAAGAGCTTGAACGGTATGCGAAGACGACTCCCATCGCCTTGGTGCTTCCCTCACTCTATGCGGAACTGGAGCGGCCGGCCCTAAAGGGAATCGTTGAGACACTGAGCAAGGTTCGCTATATCAATGAAATCGTCATCTCCCTGGATCAGGCTTCCGCACTGGACTTCCGACTCGCCAAGCAATTCTTTTCCCAGCTGCCCCAGCGAGTCCGCGTCATCTGGAACGATGGATCGAGGATCCAGGCGCTCCTGAACATGCTGGTCTCGCACGAGATCGACATCGGCCACCAAGGCAAGGGACGCGGGTGTTGGACCGCCTATGGCTACGTACTGGCGAGGGGACAAAGTCAGGTCATCGCCCTGCATGACTGCGACATCGTGAGTTACGACCGTCAATACCTGGCGCGACTCTGCTATCCCGTCGCGAATCCTAACCTCGCCTACGAATTTTGCAAGGGGTTCTACAGTCGGGTGACGGACCGCATGCATGGCCGGGTGACGCGCCTCTTTATCACGCCCTTGATCCGCAGCCTACAACTGTTGGTCGGGCCTCATACTCTCCTTTCGTTTCTGGACAGTTTCCGATACCCGCTTGCCGGTGAATTCGCCATGGTGCGGGACCTGGCGTGGATCAATCGAATTCCCGGCGATTGGGGGTTGGAGATCGGTGTACTGGCCGAGGTGTACCGCAATTGTGCACTTCGGCGCATCTGCCAGGTGGACATCGCGGATGCCTACGAACACAAACACCAAACGCTGTCGACACACAATCCGGATGCCGGCCTGTTAAAAATGTGCGTCGACATTACCAAATCCCTTTTTCGCAACTTGGCCAGCGAGGGATTGGTGCTTTCTGAAAGCACACTCAAGACGTTGCGAGCCACGTACCTTCAAGCCGCCCAAGAAGCCATCAGTCGCTACGAAAATGATGCCGCGATCAACAGCCTCCGCTTTGACCGCCATGAAGAACGCCAGGCCGTGGAGGTCTTCCTTCGTGGAATGACGTTGGCAACGGACAGCTTTCTCGAAGATCCGCTCGGCGTTCCCATGATCTCGAATTGGAGCCGTGTGACCCATGCCGTACCGGATATGTTCCAACGGCTGATGGATGCCGTTGAACAAGACCATGCATGGGATCCCACCGCCGACACACCGCAGCTTGTCTCATGAACAACCTCCAAACCACGAGAGAGCCATGACGTCAAGCTGGGAACAGACATTACTCGAACCTGTGGCTGCCCTCGGAGAATACGTCCTCGCGATCTTGCCTCATCTCCTGTCCATGCTCATTCTCCTGCTTGCAGGCCTCGGGGCCGCGTGGGGTATCGGCCATCTCATGGAACGGCTGCTTCGCGTCGTCGGTTTGGATCGCATCTGCGGTCGCATCGGTCTCGCGGCGGTGCTCCTGAGAGGAGGCATGAAAGCGGATCCGTCCTACATCATCGGCCGTATCACGTATTGGCTCATCGTGATGTTCGCCATCACGGCTTCGCTCGGCGCGCTCAACGTGATCCCGATCAATGAAGCCGCCCGGTCGCTGTTGTCCTATCTTCCGCATGTGGTCACCGCCGCCGTCATCGGAATCGCCGGCTATCTCATCTCGAATTTTGTCTCTCAGGCCGTTCTGATCGCCGCGGTCAATGCAGGCATACCGCCAGCTCAGTGGATCGCCGTCGGAACACGATGGGGCATTCAGTTATTGGCAATCGCCATGGCGCTCGAACAACTCGGGATTGCCCGGCATATCGTCGTCGTTGGATTCGGAATTAGCTGGGGAGGCCTTGTACTGGCTGCTGCTCTTGCCTTAGGGTTGGGGGGACAGGAGCTGGCAAAGGATTTCTTGGAACGACGTCTGTCAGGACATTCCCGGACACAGATCAACGAAGATTTACGACATCTTTAACGCCTATGTCACAGTTCCTCTTATTCACAGATCTGGACGGTTCGCTCTTAGACAGCAACACGTACTCGTTCAATGAAGCAAAGCCGGCACTCGATGTACTTCGCTCGAAGAACATTCCGGTCATTTTAGTTTCGGGAAAGACTCGCGCCGAGATCGAACCGCTTCGAGAACAATTGGATCACCAGGACCCCTTTATCGTCGAGAACGGAGCGGCGGTATATGTCCCGTTCGAGACCTTTGACTTCACGCCGGAGCGATCACGTCGCCGTTCCTCGTATCATGTCATCGAGTTAGGCACACCCTATGCCCTCCTCCGCGACGTATTGAGGCAAATTGAAGATGCGGTGGGAACCCCACTCCGAGGGTTCGGCGACCTGTCGGTCGATGAGATCATGGCGACAACGGGGCTTTCGCGTGAAGATGCGCTACGGGCCATGCTTCGGGAGTTTGATGAGCCATTCTTGGTCAACGGGCCTCCGAAGCTGATCGAGGAAATCTGTCGTCAAATCGTCACTCGCGGGCTGAACTGGACGAGAGGAGGACGGTTTTTTCACTTGACCGGAAATAACGACAAAGGGCGGGCCGCTGAGATTCTTCTCCGCTGCTACAAGCGACATGGACGAGAACGCGACCTGCCGAATCTCGAAACCATCGGCATCGGTGATAGCCTGAACGACCTTCCGCTGTTACTCGCGGTTGATCATCCAGTATTGGTGCAAAAGCCTGACCGATCGTATGATTCGGACATCAATCTCCCAAACCTCATTCGTGCGCCGGACATCGGCCCTGCTGGGTGGAACCGGGCTGTTCTCAACCTTCTTCAGCAAGCCTCGGAAGAGGCGACTTCTGGGCGACCAGTCAATATCAGAACCAGCTGAGCACGGGACAGTCCAACGCCATCGATACGGCTAGTCCTCTGCCGGATTGATGATATGAAGCCCCGCGGTTTTTGACGCGGCTAAGAGTTGCGTGTCCGCGCTGACGACGGTCAATCGCAATGGTTTCAGCTCCAACGCCAACGCGAGGTGCATCACTTGAGGCGAGCGAAGGAACGGATACTCTAAGACCAATTCCTTGGTCGCGAGATAGGTCTCCACTCTCGGGGTGATAAACTGATAGAGTCCCTGTTTGGACTCGATCTCGAATTTATGCAAGACCGAGTAACAATCGTCCCGCGTGATCTGTCCCTCTTGCGCGCGCGCGCACAGGATCGCGTAGAAGTCCGTGACGGACCACGTCGGAACGATCGCGACCTTTCCACGTTTCACCATCAACTTATTCACGATCCGCGTGCCTCGCTCCATACTGTACCGCTTCACCAGCGCGGTTGAATCAAAATAATAATACGGCATCTCCTTATACCCTCCCCTTCAGAATGATTTCGGCCAGCGGCCCTTGGAGCTTGGAGAGCCGGTCTTGCAATTCATCGAGTGGAACCTCTTCATACCCCTCTTTACGAAAGGTGTCGGCCAAGTTGCCCTGGTTGAACGATACGGTGTCTTCCTTCAGACGGTCATTCAAGCGCCGTTTCGCCAGTCGGCTTGAAACCTTTTGCCCCGACTTGGTCAACCCTCTGCCCCGACTGCGTGGAGCACGACTGACGGACAGTTCATCTGATTTTTTCACGATCATTGCCTCCTTCTACGTGAACGTTCACTCACGGACTCATCGTTGATTCTTCTCGTGGACAACCGGACGGCGTTTCAGTCGCGACCGGAAGCACATCGTCGTCGAAAATGTGCGCAGCGATGGCTTTCGCCACATCGGACGACACGACGTGCTGCATCACACGAAGCGTCTTGGCAGTTGCTTCACGCTTGGTCAGGTGTCCTTCTCTTCCACCACGGGCAACCGTCCCAACCACCTGTCGTGTGGCAAAGTCCACAACTTTGAAATCTCCGCACCATCGAACATACGTGAACTGTGGGTCGCCCACATCGATGGGAAGGAGTCGCACGGTGCCGCTGACGAGTAATTCCGGAGAGTCGGCGTCAACCCCATCTGCCTTCGTCGCCACATGCAGGCCCTCTCGAAGGAGCCCTTCGATGAGCGCACGCTGAGCCAGCTCTGCCTGATCGCCCGACACTTGTACAGCAATCACCAGATTCGTGGCAAGAAAGTGCTCCAACTCGCGGAACAGTTCATTCGCCTGATAGACAGAGGAAGTCCCTTGCCCGCTGAGGCGAATCACACGTAAATCCGTGTTATAGGCCTCTCGCAGCATCATGTTTCGACCGGCCTTTCGGAGAGCACGAACTTTGATAAGCTTGTTGGTCGCTTGCCGGGCCTCAGTGATCTCCGCCGTGATCGCCTGATCCAACGCCAAGACCTTGTCCATCAACGACGCTTCAGCCTGCGACCGATTCATTACAGCCAGCGCGAAGTGCAACTCGTGGTCTGCGTCGTACCAGTTGTCTATGATGCTGACGTTTTCAAGCACCTTCTCGGTCGATACGCGCGTCACGCTGTCGATCGTCAACCGCCGTTTGGTGTTCGCGATGTCATCCTTCTCAACGACCTCATAGGACTCTTGGTCTCTCGCCTGTGCGGCCACTTCGGCTTTGAAGATGCGCGCCACCGCCGCATAGGCTTGATCCTCGGCGCTCCTCCGATTCTCGGCTCGTCCGACCCCAGTCAGATATTGCGCGGAAGGATATTCCGAGGTTCGACCATCGACCCACGCGGGCTTCCCCTTTCCAAGCACCCAGGTACATCCGCTCATGACGAACGCAACATTGCACAGACAGAGGCAGATCGCCATCCCTTGACCAAGCATCGATCCACGCAGGTCGATCATTGCAGCACACGTTGAATAATGAACATTGTCTGACCGGCTGCCAGCGCTATTGCGTGTCCATCCTTTCCCATCAACCTGTGTCCCGAGGGTTGAATCGACACGCGATACTGACCGGGGGAGATCCACGCTCTGGCCACGTGAATTTCATCAGGCAAGGTCTGCCAGCTTCGCTTGTCAGCTTCTTCCGAGGCCACTGCGATCCCCTTGGTGAGTAGCTCCACAAGAAGTCCGACCCAGGGAGCGGCATCCCTGCCCGCAGCATGTTGAGCGCCTCGAGTGATTCCCTCTGCCATCGCGAATTTGGTCGCGGCTCGAGCGAGTGCCTTCACAGTCATCGCCGGCAGACGCTCTGAAAGGCTCTTGTCCGCCAGAGCGGTCACGTTTTGGGCCAGCTCCGATCGTACGGTCACGGAGCGGCCAAGCGAATCGGTCAATGTCATCTGTTCAACCGGAACCTGCGTTTTTTGTCGAACTAATTGTGGAATCGCTACCCGAACCACCCGCCCATTGAGCCCGTAGAGCGCGCCGTCTATGACGCGATTCCTCTGATAGGGCTGATGAAAAACTCCTCTATTTAGCAAAACTAACTGTACGGCATCAAGACTGATCGGCAAATCGAGTAACAGGTCCTCTTTTCTAGGGGCCCGCCCATTATAGCTGATCATCACGACTTGAGCTGATTGCTGGACAGAGGAAACAGGATCCCATCCCACATCCGGAAATGCCCGTCGGTACGCCTCAAATTCCGTCTTCAAGCCCAGCGCCTCAGCCGTGCGCAAGAGATCGGCGCGTAAGGATGGAGGAGACGACATCTTCGTCCACCCGCTCATGGCACCATAGGCCTCATGGGCATTCCGATACGCGATGAACGCATTGTTGAGGTCTCCGGCAGCCTCGTACACGATGCCGCTCAGGTATCGGGCAAATCCGTCATTTCGATACTTATCTGCCTCTTTGATCCGATCACTCAACACATTCAGGCGATGGTCGACACGACGCACCTCAACCAGGGCTTCTTGTAATTGCCCCTGTACCGCATAGTTCAGGGCCTTAACCACATTGACCATCACATGCTCATAGGCATCCCCTTCATACGGTAAGGCGTTATCATTGGTTAGAAAGGCGGCCGTTTCAGAGCGAATGCTCCTGGTATAGAGTCGTTCAACTTCCTCTTCAGCTTGATCGAGCGACGCATTGCTTTGCTCATACCGGCCCGCCAACTGCAACACCATCCCTCGATCCATCGCATACAGAAGTCGACCCTTCGCTCCATACTCTCTCTCAGTTTGCTCAACGATAGCTGCAGCCCGGTGCGGGTCACCGGCGTGCAAGCTTTGTTCGATTAACAGGTAGTGATTGACCGAAGGACCGCACCCAGGCAGGAGAAAGATGATGAAAATAAACAGGGCCGACGAGATTGGAGTGGCAACGCCCCACTGCACAGAACCCTCGGGGGCAAACCGTGGGAGGAATGGTCTCAACAGTGTCCGCGGATGCTAAAAGACGGTGCGTTTCTTTTCGACCACCTTCTTGATCTTCTTCTGCCCATACCAGACCTTGGCATTACTCTCCAAATCGATCATCTGAAGATCAACCTGGTAGAAGACCGCTTTGGTCCCATCGGCTTCATCAAGAATGGTGGCAATCGTGCCCTTCATCATGAAATCCGCCCCGGTCTCTTTCCCGGGAGCCTTCTGAGTCTCTTCACTCGCGTAGATTGCTTGCTCTTTTCGTTCGGTTCGAACCTCGTCGCGCTCACCTTTCCCGGCCACAAACGTGACTTTCTGGGAATTGGTGAGTTCTCGTTCCAAATCCGTGATAAAGGTCTGTACGCTGATGTGTTCGTGACTGCTGTTCAGCACGGTTCCTACGACGACGACGGGCTGACGTTGCGTCGACTTTTCAAAATTCTTGAGCCAAGGGTATTGGAGCGCATCTTTGACCATGGCTTCCGCCACCATCCGGGAATCCGTATCGTTCCATCGACCACTCAAATCGGTGACGACCCCAGTGTCGACCCGAGTCACCTTTGTTGCCTGTCCACATCCAGACAAAGCAAGGACCGCACTCATTATGACGAGAAGAGAAGAGCCGCGCCGCTGAATCACAATCCACCTCGATAAAGGAGTGAAGGTCTGTCTTAAAACAATCACTGGATGCCCCGTTTTTCTTCTTCTTTCTCCAGCCTCTCAAACAAGCGGTCAGCGTTTTTTCGCACGAAATCCCGAACTTGGCTATTGAGCTCCTTGGCCTGCTCCAGGTTGTTCTTCATATCCTCCAAACTCAACTTGGTCAAGACATAATAGGTGTTGGTCTTTGGATCTAGATACTGGTCCATTTTCCGAACTCCACTCAACGTGGTGGTCGTGATGGTCTTAATGGCCCTCTCGACATTCTGCTCTTCGGTATTCCGAGTAAAATCACCTGCCGTTGTTGAGGCTGCGTAATCTCTCATCAAGTAGCCGGTATAGGTTTCGAATGTTTTGGCAATTTCTGCCCTCCCGCGATTCTCTGCCGTGTCCCACGCAAGCGGGGCATTGCGCACTCCGGATACCGCCCCCACTCCATAAAAGGCTTTGCTGTCTTTTTCATTAAATGCGCCGGATCCATGTTGGACCCATTTCGGAGGACCACCACAAGCCGCAAGTGTCCCCATCAGCAGGACCGTAAGACTGAGGCCGACCAGCTTTGTGGGAATCAGTTGTGACCTGAGCATGACCATCCTCCTTCGGTTTAAATATTTTTCCGTACGCATAGAATACCGGTAAAAAATGTTGGATCATGCTAACATGGGGTTTTTAATCAGTCAACGCAAGGCTCGCTTCGAGCTTTGTTTCGGTTGATACGAGGGAGGAGCTGTGGCAGACATCCAGATCGACGACGGCATTCTTCGGATTAGAAATCTCGATATCCAGGACCCGGCCACTGCCGCGATCCTGTCGGCCTACCCACAAACACGCTGGGCGGAGATCACACGTCGCGCAGTGAAGATCGGGCTCGGATATCTGAAAGGCGGCGAATCCGACTAGGGGATGGGAGCTCGATCAGCTTGATCGACACTGGCGCGAGCCCGAGCATGGGTGCCACCCAGCTCTAAATACCGACGAAATGCCTCGACCGACTTCTGCTGATCGTTGAGATGATCCGCATATAACGTCCCCAAGGCAAAGTACACATCTTGATAGGTGTGGTTCACACGCAATGCTTGCCGGAACGCCACCTCAGCATCCGCAAACTTGCCGCGCTTTTCGTAGATCAAGCCAAGCGTAAAATAAGAATCTGGATTCCCCGGCGCGTACTCCACGGCGAGGAGACCGGCCTTCAAGGCTTCATCAAGGTTCGGGAGCACTTCCAATCGAACATAACTTTTGAGGACATAGGCGTCGCCATAGGTGGGATCGTACGCAATCGCGCGATCCAATCGCTCGACCGCCTCTTCGGTCGCCTTGCCTTCCTGGAGCAGCGCAAAGGCACGTTCGTATTGAGCCTTCGCTTCCTGCTGTCGTTCAGACGGAGTCTGGGGCTCGGCACCGAGGAGAACGGCAGCCTTGCGTCCTTCGACTAATACGGTATCTCCATCGCCATCAATGCGTAGGCTCGTCGGCAGTTGCATACCGTTGGACACCGCTCCGACTTGCTGCACGAGATAGGTGCCTAATTCGGATGCCATGAGCCAGCCATTCTTGTCGAGATCCGCCCCTCCTAACAATCCTTTCACGAGAGTCTGAACAAAACGACTACTGTGATAGGGGCGCGCCGAAACTTCTCCCTTCCCGGCCGCACTAATCACTTGCACTGCGCGGCGCTCGGTCTCCGACTCCGGACTGAGCCGGCCTTCCAGCGTGAGCTCCTGCGGTATGGTGGTTTCCCATCCATAGATCGGAGCGTCCAGAATCAACAGTGTGTGCTTCGAGGCGGACCGCCTCGTAAACTCTTTGAGCTGTTCCACAGTGACTGACTTGGCAACGTTATTGATTGGGGCGTCGATCGGCACAAGATACCCTCGATCCTGCCCATTAGAATCTTGCATCAAGCCGGTATGGCCCACATAGAACATCACGAGTCGATCCATGCGCCCGACTTTTCTCGGTAACATGTCGTTTAGGAGCTGATGTAGCCGTCGTGCGCTTGCGTCTTTATCATACACCTCGACAACCTCGTCGAACCCTAATCGACGAAATGCGTCGGCGACTTTCTTCGCATCATTGATCGCTCCCGGGATTGGCGGTGCTAACACATAATTCTCAATCCCAATTATGATCGCCCAAGATTTGTAATAGAGCCCTTCAGGCTTCCCCAATTGAGCCTGTGCGGGGGAAACAGAATGAGGTAAGAACGCACCAAACCACTGCGCAACGACGAGAAGCGGAGCCAGCACAATGATCCATGGATTTTTCATAGCAGACTCAGCATCGTTGATGCGGTCAGCCTATCTGCCGCCTCGACCGGTGTCAAGAAACCGAAAGGGCGCGGGCAGCATTGCCACAGTGTTCTGGAGGAAATCGATGGTTGCAGCGCTCTTCAGCTTTCTCCATAATTGACGACCACACGATGGACCGTCCTGGGAAAGGAGACCCTCTCACTATGAGTGAAAAGATCGAGACTCTTTTGAAAGAAAGTCGGACCTATCGCCCGACGGCGAAGACAATGGCCGCCGCCTACATCAAAGACTACGAGACCGAGTACCAGAAATCCATCGCTGATCCTGAAGCGTTTTGGAACCAGGCGGCCAAGGAGCTCGAGTGGTTCACTCCTTGGGGAAAGGTTCTGGAATGGGACTACCCGTGGGCGAAATGGTTTGTCGGCGCACGATGCAACATCGCCTATAACTGTCTCGATCGCCACATCAAGACGTGGCGTAAGAACAAAGTCGCCCTGATCTGGGTAGGTGAAAACAATCAGGAGCGCATTTTCACCTATGGCGAACTCTATCGCCAGGTCAACCGCTGTGCCAATGCTCTCAAAAAGCTGGGCCTTCAACAGGGCGATTGTGTCACCATCTATTTGCCCAAGATCCCCGAACAAGTCATCGCCATGCTGGCCTGCGCCAGAATCGGCGTGATCCACAGTGTCGTCTATTCAGGGTTCAGCGCCCCTGCCCTCGCCAATCGTATCAACGATGCTGAGGCGAAGGTCGTAATTACCGCTGATATCGGATTCGACCGCGGGAAGCCCCTTCAGGTGAAGACTGTCGTGGACGAGGCGCTGAAGACCTGCCCATCGGTCAACCACGTGATTGTCGTGCAACGCCAGAGTCAGAATACGTCCCTCACCGCCCCCAAAGAAATCGACTGGAAGGAATGGCTGGAGAGCGAACGGCCGGTTTGTGAAGCAGAGCAGCTGGATGCCGAAGCGCCGCTCTACATTCTCTACACATCCGGTACGACTGGCCGTCCGAAGGGGGTCGTCCATGTCCACGGTGGATACATGGTCGGCACGTATACAACGACCAAGTATGTGTTCGACCTGAAAGATGATGACGTGTACTTCTGCGTCGCTGACCCTGGCTGGGTCACAGGCCACAGTTATATCGTCTATGGCCCACTTCTCAACGGCGCCACGATTCTGGCTGCAGAAGGCAAGCCCGACTATCCGAATCCTGGCCGCTGGTGGGATCTCATCGAACGATATGGGGTCTCGATTTTTTATACCACCCCAACCGCAATTCGGCTGCTCATGCGTTACGGCGAAGACTGGCCAAAGAAATTCGATCTCTCCACGCTCCGCATCCTTGGCAGCGTGGGAGAACCAATCAACCCCGAAGCCTGGGAATGGTTTCATCGTGCGACCGGCGAAGACAAACCCATCATGGACACCTGGTGGCAGACCGAAACGGGATCCATCCTGATCACTCCTCTTCCCACCGTGCCATTGAAGCCCGGCTCAGCCACGCGTCCCTTCCTCGGGATCGAGGCCGATGTCGTCGATCGCGAAGGAAACAGCTTACCGGCGAACGCCGGCGGGTTTGCCGTGATCAAGAAACCTTGGCCCGCCATGATGCGCACCATCTACAAGGACCCGGAACGGTACAAAACCTACTGGAACACGATCCCCAATTGTTATTCGGCCGGCGACGTTTGTCATAAGGACGTGGACGGCTACTTCTGGTTCATGGGCCGAGCTGATGATGTGATCAAAGTCGCCGGCAATCGGCTTGGCACCGCCGAGGTCGAAAGCGCCTTGGTCAGCCATCCTGCCGTCGCAGAGGCCGCCGTGATCGGTAAACCGCACAAGACGGTCGGTGAATCCATCAAGGCCTTCATCATCTTGAAGCAGGGAGAGCAGGAAACTCCGGAGCTGATCAAGTCGATCAAAGATCAGGTCCTGAAAGAATTGGGCAAGATCGGTGTGCCGTCCGAAATTGATATCGTCCCGTCACTGCCCAAGACTCGGTCCGGAAAAATCATGCGTCGCGTCCTCAAAGCGAAAGAACTGGGACAAGACCCTGGAGATATTTCGACCATTGAGGAGTGACGCTGATGGGAAGGGGCGGGCGAAAACCAGGCGAGCCGATCTATTTGCGACGGCACATGATCGCGCTTGTTCTGGCGGTGGGCCTACCAGTTGTTCTGTTGCAACTCTACAAGATCTACGTGGGCCCGGTGAGCTTCGATGCGCAGATGGGATTTGGAATACTCGTATCAATCCTGGCCGGTCTCATCCTCTACTATGCCTACCGATCATCCGCTCAGAATCAGCCGTAGAAAGTGTCTGGTTCTTCCCCAGGGGATGATGTAGAAAGCAATTTTCTTGTTTCAGGCCAGCGCGAAGTTCACCACCTTCCCAACGCCACCCGCAGAGTATCAGGATAGACTGAGCTCACCTTAGTCCCAACACAGAAGATGAAATGGCACATCCCGCTGAATTGCCTGAAAGTCTGTGTGATTGGTCGTAATGACACTGGCCCCAATACTTCGTGCAGACAGGGCAATTAGCACATCGAATGCCAGCTCGCGCACCTTGGCGGCCTCATAGTGCTCGCGTCGCCTGAGTCGATGGAGGATTTCTGCGGCCTTCAGCCACTGTTGCTCAGTGGGCGTCAACACTTGGCACTGCCGACTCAATTCGAAGACAAACTTCCGCTCAGTAGCCGTTCGAGCCCCCCGGAGCAATTCGTGGAGGACAACGGAAGAACAGCGGATAATGAAAGGAGATTGCAGCAAGCGAAACGTGAAGCGACCGGATCGGAAATTCTCAATGTAGATTGCGGTATCGAGCAGCGCAAACTTAGTGGTCTTCGCCGAATGCATCGGGCTTGCCTACACCACTGTAGCGCTGAAGAATACGATCGTGTATAGCCTTTTCAGTAACCAAATCCAAGGCACGCTGCAGCGTTTCGCTAGTAGTCTTAGCGCCAAGCGCCTTTTGGGCTCGCCGCAATTGCATGGGATCTAGCCTGGCGGAAACTTGAATGAGTGCCATGTCAGACCTCTTGTCGGACAATATACCAAATTCTGTCATACATCGTCAAGGCGGTTACGGTGTTCGTACTGGAGGCGAGTTACGAGGGAATGAGAGAGCCAACTTTATCACGTCATACGGTCGCCGAAGCGCCACACCGTGAATCATCCAAAATAGGGTGCACTAAAGGGAAGACTGGCTGGCAATCATGTGTGTGCTGGGGCATTGAGAGCAGATCACACTTAATCGTCTTCGTCATGCACGATTCAAGATCCGACCCTAATATCCGTGTTCCGTCCTTGCACTACCAACTAAGGAGAGGAAGTATGGGTCTTAGGAATTCAACATCGCAAGACAGTGTTTGAAGATATCGTGTAGAGACTGGGTAGACTGCGTTAATCATCCACGTCCACGACCCAAGGTCCAGCCCCAGCCTAGCCTGGACATCGCGTTCACGGAAAATGGCTACGAATCCGCCTTGCAAGAGCGCAACTCTGCTCGTGGTACTTGCCAGCGAAGGTGTCGATTGGGATGGCACCAAGGCCGGTGACACCACGTTTCTTGAGTACCCCCGCAAAGGCATCTATCGCTTGCGATCCGAGACCTTTGCCCCTGTACTGACTGTCAAGCCACCACGAGAGAACCGTACTGTGTAGGGGGCCGTCTGCGTAGAAAACACCTATGGGAACTTGCGAATCTGCCGCTCCAGCAAAGACGACGTAGAGATAGTTGGTGGCATTGGGGTTGTTCCAGCTCTTACAAGCGCCGTTGTCGTCTGCATGCTCAGATGCGGCAATCCGTTGAGAAATGAATGATGGCAAGCTCGCTATCACCTACAAGCGGTTTGTGAATGATGCGTATATACACAGCTGCCTCTGCGATATCTAACGGCCCTGCGGATCAGCGGCGGCGTTGGCAGACCGAAGCGAAGCCAGGGACGTCCGCTCCCGACGCGGCAAGTACATGCTTCTGAGTCGAGGCCGTCGGATGGCGGTGTTCAATCATTACGTGCCTTCGCAAGCAGGCGCGACGAGCCACGCTTCGCTTTCCATTGAACTGCAACGCGATCTGCCCGCCGTCGCCAGGATCCGGAAGTTAGGCCAAGGGTCGCAAAGTCTTCGGAACATCTCCTCGATGAATGTACTCTGCGCGCCTGAACGGGAGATAGTCCTTGTGCTGGTTGTTGTACTGCGGCTGGAGATCGTAAACAAGCGTGGCCTCCAGGGTTCGGCGGTCGGTCTGGTCCTGTGGGGCCGTGGCGGCAAAGAACAGGTTGCCCGACCCATGCAGCGCCGCATCAAGCGCATAGGCAGTGCCCCCGCGATATCGTGTCCAAGGGTCGTCGGTCTCGCCCACGCGGACGACCTTCTCCTGCGGATCTGTCTACAGGTAGATACACGCCCGCCCTCGGAACTCCTCCCGGAGCCGAAGGAGGCCCGCGAAACGTCTCCACTCAAGGTCGATCACGGCCGTCTGTTTGTCCTTCTGCATAACATGCTTCCCATAAGGGGTTCACATCCCATCCAACGGACTACGGACACCGGACGGTCCTCGATGAAGGACATGGGTGTAAATCATAGTCGTATTCTGGTTCCTTCCCGTCTTGAATACGCTCGCATGACCGACCGCGCGATTTACGGTGTATGCCATTTTCCCTCGCCACGTTCAACCTTAGGTTCTTACCTCGCCCACGGCGGCCTATTCCCTCCACCAAATGGGTTGGGCGGAGCTGGCAGAACAGCGGGGTTGCCGATAAGCTGATACCCGAGTCGCGTATAGACCTCGTCAAAGAAGTAATACGAGGGTGAAGCACCATGCTTTTGCCAATTGAGCGCTTCAGCGATAATGCGTGATGAGAAGGGAACGAACAGGGCCCCGACGTTTGCAAAGAAAGAGGGGCACAGTCTGTCCCGAAGCCTACAGTTGTTGAGATTCACACCGATCATTCGACACCCTTTCGCGACCTCGACCTCGTCTTTTACGAAGACGGTCTTCGTGTAGGTGTCGTTGCCAATCAGGAGAAGGAAGGTATCGGCGCGTCGGATCTTCGCAGCGCATACTAACTTGATGTAGTACGGCCTCTGAGAGTTGACCGCCTCGTCGAGCTGGAAATCCGCGAAGTTGAAGTCGATGTGCTCGTGGGCTTTCCAGGCACACATCAGATCATATCGGCCTTTGTCCGCACTGCTGAAGCTGACGAAGGTCCGAGGCAGGGGTGGCCCCTCAGCCATGAGGTGTACCGCTCCGATGTAGTAGTAGGGTCGGTTTTTGAGTTTGCACTCTATCCCTCTCGATTGCCAGGCGGAAATGCAAGGTCAATAACCGACCCTCTATCCACTCATATGCCACTGAGCGGACCAGCGTGGTGCTCATTGGCGACCGATCTAACCTCGAAAGCACGCTGCTTTTTCGCCCACTCCCTAAGCTGACGTGCGAGTTCGTTTTTCCCGGTTTCGAGGTGCTGAAGGTCGTATTCGCAATAGAGCATTCCTCGAATGTCGGCAGGAACAAGCATAGGGGGATCCTTTTGCCTCAATAGCAGCGTGTCTCGTCCGATGGCACGAGCGAGACCGAGCTCATAGAATACGTTCACATTGGGAACTGACACCTCTACAATCACCAGACCCGCTGTCATGATTCCGTTCCAGACACCTTGTGCCAAGTCTCCAACCCGAGCAGCTTGATCTGCTCGCTCGCAAGAAAAACCCGCGGCGCTGCAGGCAGGTTTGATGAGATCAGTGAGAACGCAATCGGACCATGGTTCACCAAATGGCATTACAATAAAAGCATGGGGTATATCCACAGCGATGCTAGTTGTCCCATGAGGAGACAGAGTCACCACGAACTCCCTCATGAAAACCACGCCGGCGCGGCTTAATTTGTAGCAACCGCTATCTTCGGCAATAATCCCTGCCCAAAGCAGTTCGTCAACCGCACGATGTTCGCAGCCAGCACCAGCATTCTTCAGAGTCTCCTTAGAAAGGTGACCGCAGATGAAGAGTAACCTTAGCAACCTCAGGGTCTCCTTCCGGGGGTTAACATCCCAACGAGTCTCTACTTCCAAGCTCATTTTGCGCCCTCTGTTTGCTCGAGAAGTGACCTAACCGTTTTTAGGCCAATCCGCGCAACACGCAACGAACATACGCACAATAGCACCATCCGTACCGTTATTCCCACCGGTTACAATCACATGACTGAAGCCAACCATCACAAGTCAAATCAGCCCGCGTTTCTGCAGGTAGTCTTTATCGATGCTGATGGTGGGTTTCGGAAGTTGGTCCCGCTCTTGGAGTAGGCGCTCGACGTACTTCCCGATGAGGTCAGACTCAAGGTTGACCGTGTCCTCAACCTGTTTAAAGTTCAAGCGTCGTCACCTTTGGACATGTGCTCTAAGGCAACATGCTGCTGGATATGCTTCTCAATTTCAGGCCCAATCGTACGCTTGGCAACTCGCAGGTCAAACTCCCCCTGGAGTCCGATCCAGAGATCCGACGACGTTCCCAAATACCGGCTGAGCCGGAGCGCGGTATCGGCTGTGATGGCGCGCTTTCCATTGACGATCGCGCTGATCCGGCCCGGCGAGACATGAATCTCACGGGCAAGCCGATTGATGCTGATGGCCATCGGCTTCATGAACTCTTCGAACAAAATTTCACCCGGATGTATCGGCTCCAGCAACCGTTTGCGCGCCATATTGCACCTCAATGATAGTCCACAATCTCCACATCATGGGCATCGCCCTGAGCCCATAAGAAACAGATCCTCCACTGATCGTTGATTCGAATGCTATGCTGTCCCTTTCGATTTCCACGCAACGCTTCCAATCGGTTTCCTGGCGGAACGCGCAGATCATCCAGCGACTTCGCCCGATGGAGCAGCAACAGTTTTCGTCTGGCGTTCCTCTCAAATGCGCGAAAGCGTGGCACCTCTTCATCGGCAAACAACGACTCGGTCGCCTTTGACCGAAATGACCGTATCATCAGGCGTCAGTCTATTCCGCTACGCGGCATAGGTCAAGCATCCGCTATTGCCCAGATGAGATGTGCAAGGAGAGATACGGCTGAGCACGGTGGTAGCCAGAAGCTTTTCCCATTCGCAGCGATCAGATCAATCCTCGCTTCTGAAGATAGTCTTTGTCGATAACAGGTGCCGGTTTCGGTGGAACGTGCCCACGCTCTTGGAGCA
>CABVRV010000061.1 GCA_902500755.1 uncultured Nitrospira sp. | reverse complement strand
CGCGACAGGGGCAGCGCCTTTGTGAAGCGGTGACGGACGTGATGGCCGGGAAGCGGTCCTATCGGGACTTGGCGTTCACGCCTCGGACTCTGCTCAAGTTTCTCACGCCTCAGAGGTTCACACGCTCAGAGTATGGGCCTGCTCAGCCACGCGATGGCTAGGGCTTAACGTCGTAGGAAGGCGATCCAACGCCACAAGTTCAGCAGACTGGCGAGAGAGGCCGCCACGTAGGTGAGCGCTGCGGCAGTCAGGATGCTGCGAGCGCCCCGCTCATCTTCAGGCGACAGATAGTTTCCTTGCCGGAGAACGGGAAGAGCACGTCTGAAACTGGCGTCCCACTCGACTGGAAGCGTGACGAAGTGGACCAGGGTGGAGATTCCCATGGTCGCCAGCCCGGCTACCATGACGAGGACGCCTGCCGCGGGGGTTCGGGCGACGGCCGCCGCGATTGGAATCCCCATCATTAGGATGACCCCGACCTTCTCGGCTCCCTGCGCGACCCGCACGAGCTTGGTGCGCTCCGCGAGCGGCTGGTAACCCAGGTGGTCTTGAATAGCGTGTCCGACCTCGTGGGCGGCGACCGTAATCGCCGTGAGGGATTTCCCATCGAATATCGTGGGCGTGAGGCGGACTGTTTTGATGAGAGGGTCGTAGTGGTCGCCCGTCTCGGTCGGTTCGACTTTCACGTGCTGCATGTCGAAACGATTGAGCAGGTGCCGGGCCAATTCGCCTCCGGTTCCAGGAAAGTCAGGACGGGGAGCGCTATGCTTGGCAAACACCCGTCTGGTCCAGAGTTGCGGCCCGAAGATGACCAGACCAACGATGACCAATAGCAGGACAAGACGCATCATGTATCCCGATCTTCTCAGTACTCCTGTCAGGCAATACACCAGGCCAGAGCTTTATATGATCCCGTCTTCAGATAGGCTAACACATTTGATGAGGGGAATAGATACCTTGGTGGTGTCCAAATCCAGCGAACGTGCCGTAGGCCGGACACGTCCAGCCGGTTGAGTCCACGAGGGCTTCCCCATTCAGGCCTGGTGCGGTATCCTACCGTAATGTAAAAACGAAAAGGGGTGTTGACTGAACGACAAAATGCCTCCACATGTGGCCTTCCACCTCGATCGATCTACGAATCGCGCTGCAATTTTCCTGCTTGTTGCATGCATGGGGCTGTGGGCGGGATGCAGCAGTGCTCCGAGTACCGCTTCGCACCGCGACCAAGAACCGAAGAACATTTTTCAACAACTGGCACACCGAGAAGTATCTTCTAATCGTCTGTACCAGGCGGTTCTGGATCAGGCCGATGTGGTGGGGTATAGCCGCCAACTCGAGCTCCACTCGGATCTCGCCAGTCCGCTGCTCCCGACCGACTTTGAGCGCATCAAGCGATCGTTCGCAGGCTCACTCAAGGTGATGCTGTTCGATCTGGCTCCTGCCGACTTCTGGGAGCAGCATCTTGCGGAACACTATGCCGAAATCCTATCCGTCGAAGAAGTTCAGAGACTTGTCGATGAATATGAACGGCAGGTCCTGAGCGCATCGTCTCAGGTGCAGGTTCTCCGTCAGAGTTTCGTGACTGATCGCTTCCCGAATCTATTACCGGTGGTGCGAGCCAGGTCGCAGACGTTCGAAATTTCTCACGGGGCGATGATCCCTACGTTCTTGCCGGGGGACCACGTCATTGTGAACAGGGCTGCCTATCATGCAGCAACTCCGCAGCGCGGGGATGTTGTCCTATACCGCTATCCAGACGAAGAGGGAAAACGCTTGTTGCATCGTGTGATGGGTCTTCCCGGTGATCTGATCGAGATCCGTACGCAGGTGCTCTCGGTGAATGGCGAAGTATTAACGGAACCTTACGTGCAGCATACCGATCAATTTCTTGCACCTGGAAACGTGCGCGACCATGTCGCGCCTATGATCGTCCCACCGGATGCTTATTTTGTTTTGGGCGATAACAGAGAAGAGAGTTTGGATAGTCGCTTCTTGGGGCCCATCAGCAGGGCCCAGATTCTGGGGCAGGTCGTGTTCCTCTACTGGTCCGTGGACTACAATCTACGTGCGCCGCGTTGGGATCGTCTCAATCAGCCGGTACATTGACGGCCCCTTTCAAACGATGCGATGAGGAGTCCTCCCCTGGATATCCAACTTGAGTGATGAGATGTAACCTGGTAGGTGATAGATCAATTGATGGTGTTTATCGTTTCTAGAGACCCGGATGAACGTGTCATGATCGCCACCGCACTTACGGCAAACACGTCCTGATCGGAGCTTCGCCTTGCTTGGAATGTGCGATCCAGTGCTTTTGGTCTGTTCGATGCTGCTCGGCGGTGCGGCGGCCTATGTCATCCTCAGCATTGCCGAACGGATGCGGGCAACCGAACAAGGATCCTTCAAGCTGCGATGGCTTTCAGTCGGCGCCATCGCAGGTGGGCTTGAGATCTGGGCGATCCACTTCATCGGGAACCTAGCCTTCTGCCCACCGATTCCAGCCGCACAGGATATCGGCCTCGCGATTGTTTCCATTCTATCCGCTGGGGCTGCTGGAGCCGTAGCGGTGTATCTCATCAGCACCCATGACGGGAGTCATCTCCGACTCGTATCCGGCGGGTTGATGATGGGAGCCTGCCTGATGGTGACGCATTTCACGAGTCTGATGGCAATACACCAGGTGGCCGATGTCCGGCAGGACTTGCCTCTCTTCATCTTCGCTGTTGTGTTGATGGTGGGGCTGGGTGTTGTTGTCCTCTTGGTCGGAGGCTGGAATATTCGGTACGGGGACTGGCGGGTGACGGAAAAGGCTAGCGCCATGGGAGTCGCCCTGGCTGCTTCCCATTTGGCCGGGATGATTCCCGCATACAATTTTTCGGGTCTTACGACCAGTACTCTGCCGCCGGGCATCGAAGTGCAGCTTCTCGCGGTTGTCGCGGTGTCGCTCTCAACCCTCCTGGCCATCATCGATCGGCAAGTCACCACGGCATCAAAGCTGGCGCGTCACAGCCATGCGCGGTTGCTCGAAGCCATCGAAAGCGTTCCACAATGGTTTGCGCTGTTCGGCGCGGACGACCGTCTGGTCATCTGCAATCGCAAGTATCGTGAAGTCATGTCAGGGACTGGGCCCAAAGTTCAAGCAGGCGATTCGTTTGAATCGATCGTTCGCCGAACTGCCGAACGAGGCGATATCCCGGCGGCGATCGGGAATGTCGAACCCTGGATGCGATGGCGCCTTGACACGCATCGAAATCCTGTCGCACCGTACATTCAATACCGGTCCAGTGGAGAGTGGCTTCAAATCAATGAGCGGAAGACGCATGATGGCGGCATCGTCTTTATCGCGACCGACATTACGGCATTGAAAAACGCCGAACAGGCTGCCGAAGACGCCACGGCACGGTTGGCGGATTCTTTGGCGCTGGTGGAAGCTGCGAAAGCCCGCATGCAGGAAGAACTGAATGTCGGTCGGGATATTCAGCGGAGCATGCTCCCACGCGTGTTTCCCCCCTTTCCGGATCGGAAGGAGCTGGAGCTGTATGCCGTGCTCGAACCGGCGCTGGAAATCGGGGGCGATCTGTACGATTTCTTTCTGATCGACGACCATCGCCTGTGTTTTGTCGTCGGCGATGTGTCGGGCAACGGGGTTCCTGCCGCGCTCTTTATGGCGATGACCAAGATCATGGTCAAAACCAGAGCTATGTCCGATCCTTCGCCGGCCAGTATCGTGACTCATGTGAATGATGCCCTCAGCGCAGACAACGATTCCTGCATGTTTGTGACGTTGTACCTTGGTATCTTGAATCTTCGCGATGGGACGCTTCTCGCGACGAACGCGGGACACAACCCTCCGTTGCTGAAGCGGCAGGACGGACAGTTCGAATGGCTGACGGCCCAAGACGGACCTATGGTCGGCCCCATGCCGGGTATCGCATTCAAGGAAAGCGGGATTCAATTGGGTCCGGGCGATGAACTCTTCTTGTACACCGATGGAGTCACTGAGGCCGATAATAGACGGCGCGAACTGTTCGGCAACAGCCGGTTGAAATCGGTCCTTACCAAGTCCCAAGCTCTCTCCGTCGTCGATCGCCTCAGTGAGGTCATGAACGCGGTGAGGGGGTTTGCCGGAGAGGCCCCTCAGGCCGACGATATCACCATGTTGGGACTGCGCTATCACGGTGTCTCTCCGTCCGACGTTGCGGTCAAGGTCTTCCACCAAACGATGCCCAATCAGTTGACGGCCATCACTGACTTGCAGATTGCGTTTGAGCAGTATGTTGCGCAATGGGCAGCGGCCAAGCCGCTTATCCCCACCCTTAATATGGCGTTGGATGACCTGCTGAACAACGTCGTGCAGTATGCATTCCCCAATGATCCGACGGAGCATCACATAGAGGTAGAAGGCGAAGTGCATGATGCCTGTGTCGTTCTGACTATTCGGGATGATGGCATTCCCTTTAACCCGCTATCCGTCGCTCCTCCGGACCTGTCGGTGCTGTTGCATGAACGTGAAATCGGTGGCTTGGGAATTCATCTGGTCCGGGCCATGTTCGACGAAGTGACGTACCATCGCAATGTGGGGCGTAATGTTCTGACGATAAAAAAAAGGTTGGTGTCGGAGGCCCCTGCCCCAAGAAGCCGTCCCGATGTGACGGGAATCAGCGCACTCGAGGTCGGGAGCCTTCCGCAAGAATTATCGGAAGACTCTCGGACGGGCGGAAGGGGTGTCGAGACACGTCACAGTGGGACCGTGCTGATTGTCACCCCACGGGACCGCTTCGATACGAACAGTGCGCCGGAGGTGGAGCGTGTGCTGACCGACCACATCATGCAGGGCGAACGGCAGATTGTGCTTGACCTCTCGCAGATTTCGTACATTTCCTCCATTGGGCTGCGGGTGATTCTCAAAGCGGTCGTAGCGATGATGCAAACGGGCGGGAGGGTGGTACTCTGTGGTGGGAGCGATCATGTCAGGACGGTGCTCCAATTGAGCGGAGCGCTGATGACGAGCCTTCATGCTTCCACGATGGATAAGGCTTTATCTAAAGTCCTAGAGCGGGGATAGAGCTCCGTTTCATCCTTGGGAATGCGCTGATTCACGCAGGAATCAAGCTGTTCATGCCTGCGCTGTTGCCAGGATGGAAGCAGGCGTACGTCTTTGCTATGATTGGCCCACCGTGTGGCATGCGCGAGGACGGGCGCGACAGCGCTTTTGCCGGCGCCAAACAGATCACAACGAGTGCAATCTTCAACGGAAAAGGAGCATGAAAAAATGGATCAGGGAACCCGACACACATTGACCGTGACCTCGCGTGAGAACGCCGGCATCACCGTTGTAAACATGCAGGGAAGCCTTGCCGCCACCACGGCCGAGCACGGGAACCAGGAAATGAAAAAGATTGTCGACGCGGGCGCCAGGAAAGTTGTCCTCAACCTGGCTGATGTCGACTATATCAGCAGTGGTGGCATCCGTGTCCTTATTTTGGCGTGCAAGCAGCTCAACAATGTGCAGGGCGAGATGAAGATTGCCGCCGCGAAAGGGATGGTGAAAGAGGCCCTCGAAGCCAGCGGATTTAATCTCCTGAACCGCGTGTACGGGGAAAGTGTTCAATTGTGCAACACGGAAGAGGAGGCTATAGCGGCTTTTAAGGCATAGAGAGCCGGGCGTGTGATTTATCCGACGTCGCACAATCGTGTCGACACCTCGCCACTAAAACATCAGACCGATCCCTGGTCAGTGGACGGAGTGCTTCTTTGTTTCCTCCGTCCTCGTTCCGACCATTCTGTTTTTCTTACATGAGGCTGTCATCCGACGTCTCTTCCTGGACGATGCAAGGGGGTCGTCTGAGTATTATGAAGAAGTTTTCATCTTGTCCTAATCATCTCCTCATGTTGCCGGCTTATAAAATACCCTCAGGATGAGCTCAGACCCGTGGCCCCGTGGGCATGATGCTCAGGGCGATGGTTCAGCACACAGCACGAGGAGGAATTCGCCATGAAGGAAGTTACGAAAGGACTGGCCGTATTCACGTCCGTCATCCCGGCTCCAACGAGAGGAGGCCCAAAGCGGTTGTCTCGGGAGCATCTGTTGGAGTTGGTCACCAGATTGTTCATCTTCAAAGCCGAGCGCTGGAAACGACGCGCGCTGTTCTATGAACGGCATCGGGACTACTTCCCTCGCTTGTCGTCCAGTCGATTTGTGGATCGATGCCGTCAGCTGGAAGCGGCCTATCGTGCGCTTGCACAAATGATGTTCCTTCTACCGACGCAAGACCAGCTCGTATCGGTCCGTGCTCTGGCTTCGAGAAGAATGTAAGAGCAGGTGTTGCGGTCTGATGCCCCGGTCGGTATAGGTTCTGAACGGTATCGGTTTCCGATCAACCTAGGGCGGAACGGGGTAGAATCTCCTGTCCGCCCATAATTCTGGTGCGATACCGTCTCAAGCCGCCAATTCTCATCCCCGGTGGGGCCATACATCTTTTTCTTCATCCCGCTCGTTCTCAGTCGATCTTCGCTATTTCTACCGCAGCGACATGGCTGGGTTGGCCGCAACACTCCCTTGCGCTGTCACACCATTCAACGTAACATCAGCTCCCTATGAATTGGCATATCGCTCTCACAATGCCCATGTGTTCATCCACGACGGAAAGGCAGTACGATCATCCATGAAACAGAGTCAGCGCTCTGAGTCCACGACACCGACTGCCACAGGCTTTTCGCCGGGGTTCGCTTCATTAGGCCTGGAGGCGTCACTCCTCACGACCTTGGAAGCCCTCGGCTACGAGGAACCGACTCCGATCCAGCGCGAGGCTGTTCCACCGCTGTTAGCCGGACGAGATCTGCTCGGACAAGCCGCCACCGGAACGGGGAAGACGGCGGCCTTTGCTTTGCCGATGCTCCAGCGCATCGGTCATAACTCCAAAACACGCCCGTCGGCACTGGTACTCGTACCCACACGAGAATTGGCGATCCAAGTCGGAGAGGCAGTGCAGCGCTATGGCAAAGAGTTACGAGTCAGCGTGCTGCCGGTCTATGGAGGACAGGCTATAGGTCCACAACTCTACGCGCTCAAGCGTGGTGTGGATATCGTCGTGGCGACTCCCGGCAGGGCGCTCGATCACATTCGTCGGGGGGTACTCAAACTGGAGCATGTACAGATCGTCGTCCTGGACGAAGCGGATGAAATGCTCGATATGGGATTCGCGGATGATCTCGATGCCATTTTGCAACACACACCCAAGACGAAACAGACCGCCTTGTTCTCCGCAACGATGCCGCCAAGAATTCGTTCGATCGCCCACCGGCATCTCCACAATCCGGTCGAGATTACGATCGTCAAGGAACCGGTCAAGGCCGGTACTGCCCCGCGTGTCAAGCAGACGGCCTATGTCGTGGCCAGACCCCATCGGGCGGCCGCGCTGGCTCGTGTGATCGACGTGGCCGGCGCGAAGTCAGCGCTGGTGTTTTGTCGCACGAGGCTGGAGGTCGATGAAGTCACGGCGATGCTCATAGCCCGTGGGTGTCGGGCCGAGGCCATCCACGGTGGCATGAGCCAAGGGCAGCGTGACCGTGTGATGCAGTCGTTCAAGACCGGACAAACGGAGTTACTGATTGCGACTGACGTGGCCGCGCGCGGGTTGGATATTCCACAGGTGTCCCATGTGATCAACTATGATCTGCCCTCTTCGGCAGAGGTCTATGTCCATCGGATCGGCCGGACCGGTCGAGCCGGGCGGGAAGGTGCGGCGATCACGATCCTCGATCCCCGTGAACAGCGGCTCTTACGGAGTATCGAGCAACACACAAAGGCCCAGGTCATCGTTGTCCCGGTGCCCAGCGTGGCCGATCTTCGCGCCAAACAGTTGGAACGTATACAGGCTGCCCTGGTCGAGGTCTTGCAAGATGGAAAACTCGATGGGTTTGCACCACTGGTCGATCGACTAGCCGCCTCCCATTCATCGGCCGATGTGGCTGCAGCCGCCATCAAGCTGCTTGTTCGGGCTCAAGGTGGGGAGCGTCCGGAACAAGAGATTCCTGGAATGCCTGCTCGGCAGCCGGAATTCGGACGGCCGGTCCGTCAGGCTGGTCCCTACGATGATCGATCCCGCACTCTATCCTCCCGACCGGATCGTCGGCCGACAGGGCCACCACGTCATGGACAGCGACAGGCCGGCATGGCACGAGTGTACATTGGAGCTGGACGCGAGATGGGGATCAGGCCGGGCGATCTTGTGGGTGCCATCGCCAACGAGGCAAAGGTCCGCTCCAACATCATCGGCGCCATTGAAATTCAAGATCGGTTTTCCCTTGTCGATGTTCCGGACTCCATGGCCGCCGGCATCGTCGAAATCCTGAGTCGTGTTCGCATTAAAGGCCGGAAGGTACCGGTCCGATTGTTTCGGGACTCGTGAGGCAAAAGAGTTTGTATCGGATACGCATAGTTTTCTTTCTCCCTGAATCTCTCTACAATAAATCACGATGACGGCAATGCCTCGAACAGTTATTATCGGTGCCGGACTGGCGGGCCTGGCTTGTGCGCGTCGCCTGACCGATGCAGGTGTCACCTGCATCGTGCTTGAAAGCTCAGATGGCGTCGGCGGGCGCGCCAGGACGGACACTCTGGAGGGGTTCCAACTCGACCGCGGATTTCAGGTCTTTCTCACCGGCTACCCGGAAGCCCGCAGAACACTGAATTATGCAGCCCTTGATCTGAAACCCTTTCATCCCGGGGCGATGATTCGCTACGGTGGGCGCTTTCACCGCGTCAGCGATCCGTTGAGATGTCCGCAAGATCTCCTGTCGACCTTGTTTAATCCCATCGGCTCGTTCACCGACAAGTATTTGGTGTTTCGACTTCGCCGGAACGCCCTGCAACATCGGCTTTGCTCTGTGGCCGGTGGATCGGCTCGGCCGACGAGCGAACGTCTGAGGTCCTATGGGTTTTCAGAGGCGATGCTCACGCGCTTTTTTCAGCCGTTTCTCAGCGGTGTCTTTTTGGAGGTCGCGCTGGCAACCCCATGCTGGGTGTTTGAACATGTCTGGGCCGCATTCTCACGAGGAGTGACCGCGCTGCCGCGAAAAGGGATGGGCGCAATCGCGCAGCAGCTTTCCGCGGCGCTGCCTCCAGGAACGATCCGCCTGAACCAGCGGGTGCGTCGGATTGATAGGGCCAACGTACTGCTGGAATCCGGTGAAACACTCTCGGGAGATGCATTGGTGATCGCGACAGATGACGAGACCGCGTCTCAGTTACGCGGTGAGGGTGCGTCGGGCGGAGAGACGCGCGACTCGACTACGCTCTATTTTGATGCGCCGGCTCCACCGCAGCACGGACCCTGGTTGATGCTAAACGGAGACGGTAATGGGCCGGTCAATACGGTCTGCGTGTTGAGCGAGGTTGCCCCCTCATACGCGCCGAATGGGCGTGCCCTCATCTCCACAACGGTGACGGATCACAAGGAGCGCTACGACGATCTTCCAGACGTTGTGCGTGAATTCTTACGATCGTGGTTCGGGCGACAGGTGGATGAATGGCGTCATCTGCGGACCGATCGAATCCGTCGCGCGCTGCCTCCAGTCGATCTGCTTCCTTCCTCTGAGAGCGGGACGCCTTCTCGTGTGGCCGATGGACTTTATCTCTGCGGTGATTATCGGGAGAGCGGCACCCTTGATGGCGCATTGGTATCTGGGCGCAAGGCGGCAGAAACCGTTCTGGCGGATCATGCCATGGTTTGAGATCTGGTACGGTTGTGGGAGACGCTGACACCATGAGCATTCAAATTGATCTTTGCCGGATAACCACGACTGAAAAGCGCTCGCCATTATCTTCCATCTCCTGGGGCTTCCCTGCGTGCCCTTCCCGATGAAGGACGACCAGCCTGTCGTCCCGGCCACAGTCAGACTCCCCGAGATTACCGTCAAAGCGGTTGTACTCTCGGTGGTTCTTGCCGCCGTCTTAGCCGCGGCTAATGCCTACCTGGGATTGTTTGCAGGGATGACGGTGTCCGCCTCCATTCCGGCAGCCGTTGCGTCCATGGCGATTCTGCGTCTGTTCCGCCACTCCAACATTCTCGAGAATAACATCGTACAAACCGCCGCATCTTCCGGCGAGGCTCTGGCTGCTGGTGTCATTTTTACGATTCCTGCGCTCCTCCTGGTCGGCTATTGGTCTGACTTCGACTATTGGGAGACGGTTCTCATTGCGACCGTTGGGGGAGTACTCGGCGTGCTCTTTACCATTCCATTACGGCACGCGCTCATTGTCACGGCGCGGTTGCGTTTTCCTGAAGGGGTGGCGACGGCAGAAGTGTTGAAAGTGGGTGCTGCAGATCATAATCCTGCTCGCCTTCGGGATGCGACGGCGGCGTCTCGATCATTGTTGTCTTCAGCCCTGCTGGGTGCATCGGTGAAACTCGGCGAGAGCGGCCTGCGATTGTGGTCGGACTCGTTGGAAGCTGCCGCACAGGTGGGAAAGACCGTGTTCTATGGTGGTCTGAATCTTTCACCGGCATTGCTCGCGGTGGGTTTTATCTTGGGGCTGCGAACCGCTATGGTGGTCTTTCTCGGTGGTGTCATCGGATGGATGCTCTTGATGCCAACGTATGGACTCATCTATGGCTTGCCGTCCGAACGGACAGGACTGGCGGCCGCCATGTCGATTTGGAGCGAGCAGATTCGCTATGTCGGAATCGGAGCGATGTTAGCCGGAGGCTTGTGGACTCTGACGGGACTGCGTGAGCCGGTCTGGAAAAGTCTTCAGACGCTCCGAGCACGCTACCGCGCCTCTGGATCGGTGGAAGCAAGGCCGGGATTAGCCCGGACGGAACAGGATGCGTCGCTCGCATGGATCGTCGTGCCATTGGTCCTCTCACTGATCCCGATGGCATGGATCTATTCGCGAGTTGTGGACAGTTGGTTGATCGGTATGGTTATGACGCTCGTGATGGGAATCGCCGCGTTTCTCTTCTCGTCAGTCGCGGCCTATATGGCCGGCTTGGTGGGAAGTTCCAGCAATCCCGTGTCCGGGGTGACGATTGCTACGATCATGATGGCCGCACTATTGCTGCTCTTGTTCTTGGGAGCCGGACATCCGGCTGGACCGGCCGCAGCATTAGTGGTCGGGGCCGTCGTCTGCTGCGCTGCCGCCATGGGCGGAGACAATCTGCAGGATCTCAAGACGGGTCATCTGGTTGGGGCGACGCCGTGGAAACAACAAGTCATGCAAGTTCTCGGTGTGGTGACCGGGGCCCTGGTGTTGGTCCCGGTTCTCTCCCTGCTCCAGGCTCAGTACGGGATAGGCGAACCAACAAGCAGCCATCCTCATCCGCTTTCAGCGCCGCAAGCGACCCTCATGGCCAACCTAACACGGAGTGTGTTTGGCGCCGGTCTACCATGGCCGCTCGTGGGATTGGGAGCGACGATCGGGGCGCTGGTGATTATGGTCGATCGTCTGCAAGAACGTCGCGGCAGCACGTTTCGGTTTCCGGTCCTGGCTGTGGCGCTTGGCATCTATCTGCCGCTGAAACTCTCTGCGGCTATTTTTCTTGGTGGAGTGATTGCAGCGTTGGCGAGCAGAAAACTGGGGGGCAGACTTGAGCCGTCACAGTCAGGGTTGCTCTTTTCCGCCGGACTCATTACCGGTGAAGCCTTGATGGGCATCATGCTCGCGATGCCAATCGCGCTCTCAGGATTCTGGCCCGGTCTGGCCTCTGATCCGTTGACTATGTTTGCCTCACCCCCGCTGGGTGGTTGGCCCGGTCTAGTCGTGGTGATGCTGGTCGCGTGGCTTCTGTATCGGACTGCGGTCGGTTCCCGAGAGAATGGGCGCACCCTCACCACTGACTCAGGATCGTGAGAGTAGCCGAAGAATGCGGGGTTGCGATGGAGAATCCTACTGCGGGTTCATCAGAGTTTCTTACGGCACTCTATGAGGTCGATGGACCCGAATCCAGAGCGCGTGCCACGGCGGAACGCATTTGCTTTGACCAGACGATTGAGGCCGAGAAAGACCTCCTACCGCCCTCACTCCAATCCGCGATCTTGGGGCGTCTGGATGGGCTGCGCCCCATTGGAAGCGGGCGGTACGAAGCGACGATTCGCTATCGAGGTGATCTGATGGGGAGTGATTGTAGTGATCTGCTCAATGTATTGTTCGGGACCAGCAGTCTGCGCGGAGATGTGACATTGCTGTCTTTTACGATGACACAGGACCTCCTGTCTTCTTGGCGTGGACCACGATTTGGGATCGATGGAATCCGGCATGCCGTCGGGGCTCTTGATCGTCCACTGCTCTGCGGGGTCCTGAAACCTCTGGGACGTACGTCTCGTGAGCTTGCTCAGTTGGCACACCAATTTGTTGAAGGCGGTGTCGATGTGATCAAGGATGATCAGGGCCTGGTCGATCAACGGTGGGCTCCGTTCGAAGAGCGGGTCGCCCGCTGTGCGGACGTGATCGAAGAGGCCGGCAGACATCGAGGGAGACCATGCCTCTACTTTCCGCATGTCAGTGGCGCATGGGATGTGATGCGGCGGCGAGCCACGTATGCGAAAACGGTAGGGGCGACGGGTCTCTTGGTTGCACCTGGCCTCATAGGGTTTGATGCGCTTCGGGCGATCAGCACAGATGATGCGCTGAGGTTGCCTGTTGCCTGCCATCCGGCGTTTCTCGGCGCCTCCATCGGAAATCAGCGGAAGGGTCTCGCGCCGGCCGCGTTATACGGACTTCTGCCTCGGCTTGCCGGCGCCGACATCACTATCTATCCGGCATTCGGTTCTGATTACCCAATGTCCCAAGAGGAGTGTCTGTCGGTCGCGAACGGCGGTCGGCAGCCCTGGGGACAGCTACGGTCGACCATGCCCGCAGTTGGTGGACGAATCGGACCGGAACGACTCGCCGAGCTGAGCGCGCCGATGGGGCGGGATATGATCTTTGTCTTGGGGAGTCGGCTCCAGAAAGAGCCGGGTGGGATCGTCTCAGCGATACAGGTCTTTCACCGGGTATTGGCGACAGTGTTTCGGTAACGCCCACTTCCTCAACCACGAGGTGTTTGGTATTCTATGTGTCATCGTTCTGGAGATTGGTCTTGTCACGAGGCGTCATGCCCTGAGGGAGGTGAAGATGAGCGTATCCACGAGGTTCTTTGAGATTCTGCGAATGCTCGGTCGTCTGTGGTCTGATCTGCCTCTCTTGGGGCGCCTGCTAAGGGCATGGAAGAGGGGGGCCTATCGGGGCTTATCACCTCGTACAGTAATTGCCCTTGTTGGAGCGCTGTTGTATCTGGTGAGCCCTGTGGATCTCGTGCCGGATTTTATTCCCGGCATTGGATTTATCGATGATGCGGTGGTGCTGGCGCTGCTGCTCCAGACTCTTGCGCAGGATCTCGCAGCCTTTCGAGTATGGGAACAGAGTCGCAAGGAAGTCTAACCAGCTTAGCTCCGTCGCTTTGCCTTTGATGTCGGTATCGCATTGAGCGGATCCTCGGGCCAGTGGTGTTTCGGATAGCGACCGCGTAGTTCTTTTCTGACGGCATGGTAGGCCCGTTTCCAGAATCCTGCTAAATCCTGCGTGACCTGCACCGGCCGTCCGGCAGGAGAAAGCAAATGCAGCATGACGGGGATTTTCCCATTCGCGACGCGCGGAGTCTCTTTGCATCCGAACATTTCTTGGAGGCGTACCGCTAAGACGGGTAATTCTGACTGTTCATAATCGATTCGGAGGCGGGATCCACTCGGCACGACGAGATGGGTTGGAGCGAGCTGATCAAGGCGCCTATGTTGTTCATGCGTGAGAAGGCCAAGCAGCGGTGGGGTAAGGTCTAGTCGCTTGACCCGATCGAGCGTGGTGATTCCAGCCAGGTATGGACTGAGCCACGTGCCCGCTGTTGTAAGCAGCGCTTCGTTTGAAAGATCGGGCCAGTCCGAGTGAGATCCTTCTATGTGCCGGACCCACATCACCCGAGCCCGCCACTTTTGAAGCTCATTGGTGAAGGATAAAGATTGAAGTCCTGCTTGCTGAATGCCGTGTAAGATGGCGTTACGTATAAGAACTTGGTCAGGTTCAGAAATGGCCTCATCCGTGATCATCACCGCGCCGAGCTTCTGCCGGCGAGACGCTCGAACCGCACCGGTCGCCTCATCCCAGATCACCGATTCCTCCATAACGAGTTGGTCGCGATAGAGCGATTCAATTTCCTCTCTCGTAATCGGAGCTGCAAGATGAATCCGAGCCCACGGCGTACTGCCATCCAGCTCAGCGACAACCAAGAAGGGCTCTGCCGCCAAAGGATTCGGTCCCGTGAACTGCGCGCCTCGACCATTGACCAGCCGATAGCGTGCCTCCTCACCAGTCTGTCGTTGCGCAATCCGATCGGGATACGCCAGCGCCAGCAACACCCCCACTGCCTGCGAGCGGTCATGTCCGTCGTCGTTCTCTGTAACCGATGGTGCGTTGAATTGTCGGTGCCACAGCTGCGCTGTCCGCTTGACCCGTTCAACTGTGGTTCGATTGACTGGCCGTCCCTCGGGCTCGTGTTGTCCATGGAGAAGATCCAGCCTGATGCGGAGATCGGGGTTCTGATCGTGACGTACTGCGGGCACGATGTCGCGTTCGCTCAACAGCGCGGCCACCTCGCAAGCGAGGTCGATCAACCCCAGTGGCCTGGATTGGATCAGCATGTGAGACAGCCGAGGATGAAGAGGAAGCTCGGCCATTTGCCGACCATGTTCAGTGAGGCGTCCGTCAGTGGAAAACGCTCCGAGCCTGGTGAGCAACTCTTTAGCTTGGCTGATCCCGCTCCGAGGAGGTGGAGTGAGCCAGGATAATTCATCCGGATCCAGCGTGCCCCACTGGGCGAGATCGAGCGTCAGCGGCGCCAAGTCGGATTCCAAAATCTCCGGCGGACGATGGGCAGCCAGCGCGGCTTGTTCCTTTTCGGCCCACAACCGGTAGCAGATGCCCGATTCGAGTCGTCCTGCTCGGCCACGACGTTGATCAGCAGAATCTTTGGTGATTCGAATCGTCTCCAAGCGAGTGAGACCGGAGCGGGGATCAAAACGAGGAAGGCGGAGCCACCCTGAATCGATCACCACGCGTATTCCGTCGATCGTCAAACTGGTTTCGGCGATAGAGGTGGCAAGTACGATTTTCCTCGATCCGTGAGCCGCCGGTCGAATGGCTGCATCTTGCATCGCTTGGGGGAGTTCACCATGAAGCGGCGCTACGTGTATCGATGATCCGAGATCCGCCTCCAGCAGCATCCGTTCGACGCGACGGATCGTGGCCATGCCTGGAAGGAACACCAACAGACTCCCATGGTCCTGCGCGAGGGAGCGTTTGATCGTCCGCGTGACGGCGCGGTCGAGCGGTTCGGTGAGCGGCTGATCAAGATATCGGGTTTCAACCGGAAACATCCGGCCTTCGCAGGTGATGATCGGGGCGCGGCCCAAGAGAGTGCTGACTGATCCACAATCCAAGGTCGCAGACATCACGAGCAGGCGAAGATCAGGGCGAAACAGCCGTTGCGCTTCGAGACAGAGGGTAAGCCCGATGTCGGCTTGCAGACTCCGTTCGTGGAATTCGTCGAACAGCACAATGCCATAGGCCTCGAGTGACGGGTCCTGGTGGAGCATCCTTGTGAGAACCCCCTCCGTGACGACCTCGATGCTCGTCTTTGGTCCGACCTTTGTGTCCAGCCGCATCCGGTAGCCGACGGTTTCGCCAACGCGCTCATGGCTCTCCTCCGCCATGCGATAGGCGGCGGCTCGCGCAGCGAGCCGCCGCGGCTCAAGCAACAAGACTTTTTTCCCCGATAACCAGGACGTTGTGAGAAGCGCGAGCGGAACACGAGTAGTCTTTCCAGCGCCTGGTGGCGCGGTAAGGAGGGCGTTCGGACAGGTTTCGAGTGTTCGGAGGACCGATGACAGAATCTCGTCTATTGGAAGTGGGAGCATGACGTGATAGGGTCACGAATCAGGCTGAGCAGACTGTACCAAAAAGTAAAGACAAGAAAAATGCCGAGACTTTGCAGCGCTGAGGGAGAGACGATGGCGATCTATCGTTGGAGTATTGAGACACCGACTCGGTCGGGGTGGTATTGGTTCCGTGGAGAAACGCGCGAAACGGAGCCTTTTATCGTGCTGATCGATGAAGCGGGACAGTTCCAATGGCCGGATGGGGGATTTCAAGAAGTCACGCTGGCTCATGGTGAATGGGCTGGTCCGATTGAGCAGCCGGAAGAATAGCATTTTTGCATGGTCGTCCGCCTGTATCCTTGCACATCGATCTTCAGCATCACACTCCCTCTGCCCAGCTGTAAACGCGATCTTGGATCCCCAGTTGCTCGTCAGTCGTCGGTGTCAATGCTCTTGGCTGGGAAACTCCATTTTCCCACCTGAGTAGCGATTATGAAGTTTTAGAGGGGAGGCGGCGCGTGGACGAATTCTGAGGTTGATCATCTCTACGGCGACCGAAAAGGCCATGGCGAAATAGATATATCCTTTAGGCACGTGCACATCGAAGCCCTCGACCATGAGGGTGACTCCAACAAGAATCAGAAATGAGAGCGCGAGAATCTTGATCGTGGGATGGGTGTCGACAAATTCTCCGATGGAACGAGCTGCGAAGAGCATCACGAGCACCGCCGCGATAATCGCGGTGGCCATAACGGATATATCATCCACGAGTCCGACAGCCGTGATGACGGAATCTAAGGAAAATACGATGTCCAGCAGCGTGATCTGAAACATCATCATGCCGAAACTGGTCGGATCTACGGAAGTCTTTTGCTCATCTACTCCTTCCAAGCTCTCATGGATCTCATGCGTCGCTTTGGCAAGGAGAAATAGACCACCGCCGACGAGTATCAGATCTCGTCCCGATAGAGCGTGATTCAGCACGGTGAAGAGAGGCGCCGTCAGGCCCATCATGAGTGAGATGGAAAAGAGCAGCCCCAGCCGTGCGACCATCGCAAGACCCAATCCCATCCGGCGCGCCAAATTCCGTTGATGGTGAGGTAGACGGCCTACGAGAACCGAGATGAAAATAATATTATCAATCCCCAGCACGATTTCCAGAGCCGTGAGCGTGGCCAGTGCCATCCACATTTCTGAATTCGTCATCCAATCAAACATGTGAATCTCCAACATGTGTATGAGCGAGCGCGATATTGAACCATCTTGATCGCAAGCGGTGCTGTTTCACTGCCCAGGACTCGGTCTTTCAAGAACGTCTCTAGGTGGTGCTGGGATATTGGAATACGACGCGGTTTCATGATCAACTAGCGGTCACTCCTGAAGCAATAGCTATTCGATCTCAGGCCAACCATGAACTACTTAGTCCATGAATAAAGCACTACTTGCATCGAAGCAGCCGACGTGGCCGGCAAATACCCTGAATGATCGTAGGATAATGCCATTCAGCACTATCTCTTCGCATGAATGCAAGAGCATGCACTCCACTGAAATGACACCATCTTGCTCCTATCATCCGCAAGAAACCCTGAAATTTTACGTAATATGTAGAATCCTTCAAGTATTTAGGCTAGAGCCGTAGAGCTAGTTGTGGTATCCTCTAGGGCCATATGCAAAGAGTGCGTCGGCGATGCATGAGGTTTGATGATCGACAGTCGATGCGTCTTATCGAATGACCGACCTGTACCCGCATCTCCCTGCAGGCACGAAATGAAAGTCTGCCATTTGTCGTTCTACTTGAGGAGGGGTTCGTGGAAGTCTTGGATGAGATGATAGGAGCTAGCCCGGCCATTTGTGCGGTGTTTGATCTGATCCGCAAAGTCGCGACGACCGACATGCCGGTGTTGCTGACCGGAGAGACTGGCACGGGGAAAGAAATCACGGCCCAAGCGATTCATGCGCGCAGCCTCCGAAAGGACGGGCCCTTCATTCCTATCAATTGTGGAGCCATTCCGGAAAATCTGTTGGAATCCGAGCTGTTCGGTCATGAACGCGGAGCTTTTACCGGCGCCGTGAACCAAAAGAGAGGGAAGCTCGAAGCGGCCGCTGAGGGCACATTGTTTCTTGACGAAGTCGGCGATCTATTACCATCACTACAAGTGAAACTCCTCAGGTTTTTGCAGGAAGGTACCTTTGAGCGGGTTGGAGGCCAGGAAACTCTCCGCGTCGACGCGCGGGTTATCGCTGCCACCAATGTTGATCTGAAGGCAGCTATCGACCAGAATAGATTTCGAGAGGACCTCTATTATCGGCTTGGCGTATTGCATCTCCACCTGCCTCCGTTGAGAGAGCGTGGCGAGGACGCATTGTTGATGGCCATGATTTTTCTCAAGCGTGCGGCAGCGGCCTCGCACAAAGTCATCTCCGGCTATACGTCTGAAGCCATCAGCGCAATGCGCGCACATCCTTGGCCGGGGAACGTACGGGAACTCAGCAATCGAGTTCGACGGGCTGTGGTCATGGCGGAAAGGCAAGAGATCACGCCACATGACTTGGATTTCGTCAGTGAAGAACGTCCCACGCGCGATTCCCTGGATTCGTTGCGAGCGGCTCACCGCCGGATTGAAGTAGAATTGCTCGTGCGGGCGATAAGCCTGCATCACGGGAACTTGACCAGGATGGCTCGTGATCTCGAAGTGAGTCGCTCCACATTGTATCGTAAGCTGCGAGCCTATGGGCTCGAAAAGTTCGTCCCGCCCAACACGTCTTCCTCCGCCGTTACGAAGACCAAGCGCACGAGAACAACGAGCCCTGCCGTCGTTGGGCATGCGTGAGTGTTATGCGACGGCGTATAAAAGTGATACTTCCCCCCAGCACACCTACATCAACTCTACAGTAGGTACATACGAACCGTATCATGATGAAACAGTGTGCGCGATCAAGAGTCTATGAGTGTCGCCGTATATATTTGTATTTGTGTGCATTTATTACAAAATGCCACTTAGGGTTAGGGCCATTCAGACCCGTCCATTTTTGATACGTTGCCAAAGGCCACAGTGACAGCGTTAAGAATCATCCGCAGTCCCACAAGTACTTAAAAAGATAAGCCAATAATCGAACACCTGGCGCGGAACGCCCTCGTCCTCTCGTGGTCTCAAGCTCTTACCGACTCGTAGGACTGTTCACTGTTGGAGAAATAGCTCTATTTCTGCTCTCCTGGCTCCTCTCTTCAACGTCTTCCTATTTATAAGCTGTTAATAAACCGTAGGCTTCTCGGTATGGTTCGAGAATTGCTGTGCCTATGAACCGACGGAAGAAGCAATGGTAGTCGTAGTCAGGGCGAGGCGGAGAGTATCTAGTCAAATCGATTCGGAATTCGCTTTAGGTTAGGGAGACTGAAAATATTCCTGTGATGATCTCGTTGGTCATGAGAAAGCGACAGAGTGGTTTTTGGGCGTGGGATCCATGGCGAGATCTCTGCTGGACCGTGCGCCCGAGTTCACTGTTCGGCATATTCTCGATGGTTGTCGGTTCACCGACTTTCGCCCGACTCCCGACCAGCCATGAGAAAAATTGTCACGTGATGGGATGGACAGACGTAAACCCAATAAGCGTGGACCAAGCAAAAAAGAAGATCATTCGAAACAGGCCCAGTCCCCTGATCGCTGTCCTCCCAGACGGCGATCGACTTATATCGTTCTTTGGGATGAACCCCCAGAGGACAATGAGCCAGAAGATAGCGATGATGACCAGGCCTCACACTAGTTTGATACATGCACAAGTGGAATGAGGATTCATGAAATGAAAGGAGCACTCCCAAACTGGAAGCGAGAAGGCCAAGGAAGATTGGCTCGCTTGGATTTCCAGGCTTCGGAGTCAATGGTCAAGATAGAACCATTGAAGAAAGGGGGTGACCAACCGCTGCATTACCAATGTGAGCAGGAAGTGGTTCGGAAGGCATTCTTTAACCATAATTCCTAGGAGGTTGTGATGAAGAAAGTGATGATCTCAACGGCAGCGGTGGCGGTGGCCCTAGGCCTTGCGCCTTTCGCGGGAGCCCAAACAGCGGACAATGGCAGCGCCGCGGCAGACGATCGTTCGAAGGCAATAGTGAAGACGAAGATTGATGACAGCTACAACCAGAAGACCAGTACAAAGACCGACAACAGCGATAACTCCTACACCAAGACCGTGAATAAGCAGGATAACGACACGAAGACTGTTACGAAGGACAGCTATAACGAGTCTACGAAGACCATTACAAAGACCGATAACAGTGATAACTCCTACACAAAGACCGTGAACAAGCAGGATAACGACACAAAGATTAAGGACAGCTATAACGAAAAGACGAAGTGGGATGGAAAAGCGAAGAACGATTACTCCCCCTTCGGAGCGGCAGCCAACAACCACTCGACGGCCTCGACCAGGCTGGATATGAACAACTCGTTCAACCAGACCCACATCGTCAATACCACCAAGCTGGATGGCTATGTATCGGGTAACTACGTCAGTGGTATCGGCAATTACGGCGGTTCGGCTACTGCGTTTGGAAGTGGTGGGTCTGGCGGGTACGGGGGCAACGCCGCGGCTAAAGCGAAGTCTGGTGATGCCTACGGTGGATACGGTGGAGATGGTGGCAAGGCCAAGAGCTACAATGGCGGCGATGCCTACAGTGGTGACGCTGGCAAGGCCAAGACCGGCGACGGAGGCTATGCCGATGGCGGTAATGGTGGTAAGGCCAAGGTCGGCGATGCCGGCTATGCCGACGGCGGTAATGGCGGTAAAGCCCGTACCGGCGATGCCGGCTATGCCGACAGTGGTAAGGGTGGCTATGCGAAGAACGACGACGGTAGTGGTGGCGCAACCGGTGGAGGCAGTGGTGGAGCAACCGGTGGAAACTCTGGTAACGCAACCGGTGGGAACGGTGCCGCAGCAACCGGTGGAAACGGTGGTACGGCGACCGGTGGAAACGGTGCTGCAGCGACCGGTGGAAACAGTGGTGCAGCGACCGGTGGAAACTCTGGTAACGCCACCGCTGGTAATGGTGGTTCGGCGACCGGAGGGAACGGCGGCAACGGCGGCAACGCGGAGAGCGGATATGCAGCCGCGCAGGCCAATGGTGGAAACGGTGGACACGGTGATCGAGGAGGGGATGCCTACGGCGGAAACGCCGGGACCTTCAATGCGTCGAACACCCTCTCCGGGTTGACCGGCGCTGCCGGTGTGACCGTGGCCATTCAGAACACGGGGATCGCGGC
>CABVRV010000060.1:2901-21507 GCA_902500755.1 uncultured Nitrospira sp. | reverse complement strand
TGACGAACTTCCACCTTCCGCGAACTACCCTGTTGATGCTGGTTTCAGCCTTCGCGGGAATCGAGTCCATTCGCAGGGTCTACGAAGAGGCTGTCAACGAGCGTTATCGGTTCTACAGCTATGGCGACGCAATGTTGATCCTGTAGCAGAGTGCACAGTGTCCCCACGGTCATTCGTCATCCCGCTCGGGCTACGTGTGAAGCATCCATGCTATTCGGGGAGTTTGTCTTTGCCCGCCGAATGGGTATAATGCGCCCCTACGTATCGACACCGATTCTCGGTCCCTCATCAGATAAAGGGATCGTGCATGGCTGATCAGGCACCGAATCAGTTCGATGTCTTTCTCAGCTACCACTGGCGCGACCATGCGCATGTGGAAGCACTCGCGCGCCGGCTACGTGAGCAGAATCTCACCGTCTTTCTTGACCGGTGGTATCTCACACCAGGACAATCTTGGCCGAAGGAATTGGAGGCGACTCTGGCGCGTTGTCGCGCCATAGCCGTCTGTCTTGGTCAGGGCGAGATGGGGCCCTGGCAGCAGCGCGAGCAGTATCTTGCGCTGGAGCGTCAGGTTGCCGCCGAGCGTCAGGGGCAGAAATTCCCCGTCATCCCCGTCTTACTGCCCAGTGCGGAACCGCCGCTTGGGTTTTTGAGTCAGAACACCTGGGTAGATTTCCGGGCTCGCCCTGACGATCCGGTTCTGCTGCACATCCTGGTCAACGCCGTTCATGGTCAGCCGCCGGGTTCGGACGCACAAGAAGCCGTCCGTGAGACGCTCGCCACTATTTGCCCCTACCGAGGCCTGCTCTATTTTCGGGAAGAAGATGCGCCGTTCTTCTTTGGGCGTGCAGAGGCCGTCACGCAGCTCACCAGTGCGGTGCAGCAGCACAGTCTAGTGGCGGTGGTCGGGGCATCGGGCAGTGGCAAGTCATCCGTCGTGAGGGCCGGCCTGGTACCGGAACTACGCAAGAGCCGTGATCGCGTCTACGAGATTGCGACGATCGTACCGACGGATCGGCCAGTCCATGCGCTGGCGGCAGTCTTCATGCCGTTCCTTGAACCGGACATGAGCGAAGTCACCCGGTTGAGAGAAACGAACCAGTTAGCTGAAGACTTACTCAGTCGGAAGACCGTCCTCCGCGATATCGTCGACCGCGTGCTCGCCAAGCAACCTGGCACGGATCGTCTGCTCCTCATTGCTGATCAGTGGGAGGAACTGTTCACTCTCTGTAAAAACGATGTTGCCCGACGGTGCTTCATCGATAACATTCTGGAAGCCACGGCGGCCTCAAAGCTGAGTTTAGTGCTCACCCTGCGGGGGGACTTTTTTGGCCGGGCCATTACGGACTATCGGCCCTTGTCCGACCGGGTGCAAGGTGCCCAGGTAAACCTCGGCCCCATGAAACGGGAGGAGTTGCGGCTGGCCATTGAGGAACCGGCGAAGAAGGTTGGGTTGACGTTTGAAGCGGGTCTAGTCGATCTGATTCTGGCACAGGTGGGCGATGAACCGGGCCACCTCCCCTTGGTGGAATTCGTGCTGCGGCGCTTATGGGAGGATCGGCAAGGCGGCCAGCTGCACCATGCCGCCTACAAGGCGATGGGTGAGTTACAAGGAGCCATTGCGCAAAAGGCTGAGTCGTTGTTTACGAAGTTGAGTGAGGCAGACCAACGAAAGGTACAACAGATTTTCTTGCGTCTGGTGCGACCGGGTGAAGGTGAGGCCGACACCAGGCGGCGGGCGACCCTCGGCGAATTGGGGGTAGAGGAGCACCGTCTTGCGAAGCAGCTCGCCGATGAGCGGTTGTTGGTGACCTCGCAGGGCACTGGGGGTGGTGAGGAAACCATCGAGGTGTCGCATGAGGCGCTGATTCGGTATTGGGATCGACTCAAGAGCTGGGTGGAGGCTGATCGCCGGTTCTTGCTCTGGCAACAGCGGCTTCGTACCGTGGTCGACCAGTATGAAGAGAATCACAAGAGTGCCGACCTTCTCCTCAGAGGATTTCCTCTCACCGAGGCGGTGGAATGGCTCACGAAACAGCCGGACTCGTTTTCCACCCTCGAGCGTCAGTTTGTCACGGCCAGTCAGAATCGGCGGTCCAGGCAGCGTGCGTTCGCCGCCATCAGTGCCGGTGTCGTGCTCTGGCTGATAGGCGGGGTGACGTGGTTCTACCAGAAAGGTTATGACCTCGATCAGGCAATACTTAATATTCAGTCGCTCGTGATGAGCATCCATGTGTTGCCTCAGATGGTTCAAATTCCAGGCGGGACCTTTCAGATGGGCGATGTGGAGAAGCTGGGAGAGGCATGGCGCAATCCGGTGCATCCGGTCACGATCAAGCCCTTTGCTATGAGCAAGTATGAAGTCACCTTTGACGAGTACAAGCGTTTTCTGCATGATCGTAGATTTTTTTCTAGGCGCCCTTTGCCTTCCGATAATGGTTGGGGGCGTGGTCGACGGCCGGTAATCTATGTCTCGTGGTATGACGCGAAGGCCTATGCGGAGTGGCTTTCACAAGCGACCGGGAAGCGTTACCGCCTGCCCACAGAATCCGAGTGGGAATATGCCGCACGAAGCGGGGGGTTGGACGAGATCTGGGCAGGGACTTCCAATAAAGAGGAACTGAAGAATTACGCAGTGTATGAAGGAGATGGCACAAAGCCGGTTGGCAGTAAAACCCCCAACGATTTTGAACTCTATGACATGAGCGGTAATGTGTGGGAATGGGTGGAAGATTGCTGGCACGAGGATTACAAAGATGCCCCAACGGATGGTACGGCTTGGCTAAATGTGAGTGGAGAAAACTGCCTCAACCGTGTGATCCGTGGCGGTTCCTTGTTCAACCCCCCGGAGGTCCTGCGTGCGTCGAACCGGATGAGTTCCAACGCGGATGAAGGGGACTTCGTCGTTGGCTTTCGTCTCGTCCAGGACATTGACCCCTGACCCTGTGCCCTTTGTTCTTTAACCCTTTGCCTCCGAATTCCGTTAGGCGCATGTCATGGTTCCAAAATCATGGAGCAGAGTGATGTCACCAACAGTTCCCCAGGCCGTGCAATCGTGCCACGAGTTGCTCTTGTGGATGATGTCGTACCTCGATAAGTTTCCGCGCTCACGCTAGTGAAGGCGATGAATTAGAAGAGGATCGCCGATTGTCAGTATAGAATTACAGCAGCTCGCGGCGGATGGTGATCGGCAGTTTGGCTTTCATGGATTGTTGGAATGAGACCAGGGCCCGTTGCTGTTTCTGCAACAGCATATCATCCAACACTCGCTGCTTGGATTCAGCCGCCTTGGCGGGATCGGAGTCTTGTGGCCTCGTCATGAGGGATTGGCCTTCTTCAATCTCTGCAGGAGTCAGCGCAACAGAATCTCGCACGATCATTCGAGCTTTATTCGCCAAGACTTCTTGGTGCTGAATCGCTTCAAACGTGGCCGGTGTCAAATGGTTGGCGGCCAGGATGCGCTTGTATAACTCCGGATCGAACGCTCCATTCTTCTGGAAGACCGGAGTTTGCATGATCACTTCGCGCAAATCCGCTTGGGAAACCCTCACGCCCATCTCTTCGGCAGCGATGATCCAGACGCGACTCTCGACGAGTTGCCCGACCACGAACTCCTTGAACTCCTCCTCTTTGAAGTCACTGGTGACATTTTCTTTGTAGATGCGACGCATGTTCTCGTAGGTTCGTTTGAATTCATCAAGGGAAACAGTTTGCTCTCCCACCTTGGCGACCAGTCCACCGGCATCTTCTCCGAATCCCCACCAGCCCATCGTAATGACGAAGGCCACGGCCAAAATAATCATGATGGATTTGAGTAACCAGGGATAGTTGTGCGCGGCATCACGCATCGTCTTGATCATCTCAGCCCCTTCCTACAGAAAAACAACAGTTTACTGATGCGCAGTGTGGAAGGCAAGTGCGGTGCATCCATCGTAGTCTGGGAAGGTCTGGAAATCACGCTCCTCGCGTTCGGGTGCCCTCCGTCGATGCCTTGAGAAGGTCGTGGACCGACTCAGCTTGCCCTAAAAAGAAATCTATGAAAAAGATTCGGTCTTTGTTTGTGCAAGATGATGCGTTTTGTTATACTTTGCGACAAATTAGAAGGAGATCCCTTGATAGGGGAGGGGCCAACCTCGACGTTGCTGGAATCACGAGTCTATCCGAAGGCCCATGTCCTGAATCGATTCATTGCGAAGTTGATCGATCTGTTCATTGTGGTCGCCGCAGGCGAAGTCGCTCCTCCGGTCGGATTTCTTTCCGGTTTGGCCTACATCTTGATTGCCGATGGGTTTGCGGGTGGGAAAAGTATCGGCAAACGGTTGGTGGGCTTGCAAACCATGCGATTGGATGGTCGAGATACAGCCGGCTTCCGAGAATCCATCATTCGGAATCTGCCGCTGGGTGGAGCACAGATCGCATATGCCGTCCCATACATCGGCTGGCTCGTGTCTCTGGCCATTTTAGCGTTCGAGAGTTTTTTGATCATTGGGAATGAACAGGGTCGTCGGTTGGGCGACGAAGTGGCCAGGACCCAAGTATTGGATGCCGGGCAACTCGCCGTTCCGGACTAAGATAAGGCATTCGTCAAGCACACCGGTTGGACAGCAGCTCGTCCGGCCAAGATGAAGGGAGAGACGCCGTGGGGTTCCCGGGAGATGTGTTCGGTTGGTTCTCCGACGACCTAGCAATCGACTTAGGTACCGCGACAACCCTCGTGTACGTCCACGGGAAGGGTATCGTGCTCAATGAACCTTCTGTCGTCGCGGTCGAAAAGAAAAGCGAAAAGGTGCTGGCCGTCGGAGCCGATGCCAAGAAAATGCTCGGACGGACGCCAGGGAACATCGTCGCGGTTCGGCCAATGAAGGAGGGCGTGATCGCCGACTTCGAAATGGCCGAGCAGATGCTGAAACATTTCATCCGCAAAGCTCACAACCGAAGCGCCTTTGTCCGCCCTCGCATCATCATCGGTGTGCCGTCCCGCATTACGCAGGTGGAGCAACGGGCGGTTCGCGATTCCGCTGAGTTGGCTGGAGCCAGAGAAGTCTATTTGATTGAAGAGCCCGTCGCGGCCGCGATCGGGTCTGGACTGCCCATCACGGAGCCGTCGGGCAACATGGTGGTCGATGTAGGAGGCGGAACGACGGACATCGCCGTCATTTCCCTGGGCGGGATCGTGTACAGTGAATCCGTCAAAGTCGCCGGTGATCGCATGGACGAAGCGATCATGAATTACATCAAGAAGAAATACAACTTATTGATCGGCGAGCATATGGCGGAGCGAATTAAGTTTGAGATTGGCTCCGCGTATCCGTTTGAAGAGCGGAAAACCATGATGATCAAGGGGCGCGATTTGATATCGGGTATCCCGCGGACATTGGTGATCGACGACGCGGAGATTCGGGAAGCGCTGCAGGAACCTATTGGGACAATCGTGAATGCCATCAAGATCGCGCTAGAAAACACCCCGCCAGAGTTGGCCGGGGATATCATCGATCGCGGGATCGTCTTAACTGGAGGCGGCTCCCTCCTCAAGGGGATGGACACGCGGTTCCGAGAAGAAACGAACTTGCCGATCATTACGGTGGACGATCCGCTCACCTCCGTGGTGCTGGGAGTGGGCAAGATTTTGGACGAGCTGGATCTCCTTCGGAAAGTATCGGTCATGTCGCAAGCGAACAATCTTCGGTAAGATGCCATCCCTCATGCGGATGGTCAATTTCCGCCTCTCCTACAACGCTCGGCGTGTAGCCCTTGCGCTTGCGGTCATTCTTGTCCTCGGGTTTCTGCTGTTGCCGGGCCAACTCCAAACGGTGTTTCAAACGGTAGGAAGTCCATTCGGGTGGATCATCAGCTGGCCTCTCCAAGCCGTCGCCGGCATCCATGATCGGATTGCCGACGTGTGGAGCCAGTACGTGGCGCTCCAGGGGGTTGAAGAAGACAACAGGCAGTTGAGAAGAGAGATAGACCTTCTCCAGGAACAAAACGCACAGCTGCGAGAGTCGGCGGCGGCGACGGAACGACTCGCGGCCTTATTGGAATTCAAGAAACAAGCGCTACCGACTCTCGTCGCCGCTCAAGTGATCGGCCGCGATACCGGCAATTGGTACAAGACGATCATCCTGAACAAGGGGACATCAGATGGACTGCAGTCGGACCAAGGCGTAATTACCCCAGCCGGAGTCGTTGGGCGGATTGTGAAAACGACGTCTTCCACCGCTGTGGTGCTGCTTCTGACGGACCCCAACAATGCGATCGCAGGTTTGATCCAGCGGACAAGAGACGAGGGCATCATCGAAGGGACCACGCACGGCGTAGCTAGGCTTAAGTACATTCCGTTGTTGTCCGCCGCGAGGCCCGGTGATCGGGTCGTCACGTCCGGGTTGGTCGGAGGTTTCCCTCGTGGTCTGGCAATCGGCACCATCACGAGAATCGATAAAGAGGACGAGGCGCTGTTCCAATCCGCAGAAATTTCTCCTGAAGTTGATCCAAACCGCGTGGAGGAAGTACTGGTCATCCTCCCGTCCTCATTTCCCACAGAGGGCGAGCGTCTTGGAGCGCCGAAGCCGAAGTCATGAAAACGCTGGCCTACATGGCTCTCATTGCCGGGATTGTTTCGATTCAGTCCGTGCTGTTACCTCATTTCAGTTTATGGGGAGCGAAGCCGGATCTCGGTTTTGTGGCGGTATGTCTCATCGGATTGTTTGGAGGGGAGCTCGAGGGATTACTGGTCGGTCTGGCTGTGGGTTGGGCGATGAGTCTATTTTCCGCCCAAGATGTGCTTTCAGCGGCCATTATCAAGGGAACAGTAGGGTTTATCGCGGGGCTCGCCGGTCGGCAGGTTGCCTATCTGAGCCCCGTTGTACTGGTGTTAGGGCTATTCGTCATCTCTTGTCTGATTGGGCTTATCACGCCATTCGCGTTAAAGCTCAGCGCGCAACAAGATTTGTGGTGGGCTCTTTGGACCATCGTGCTGCCTCAAGCCGCTCTTGATGCAATCATCGGAGGCGCCGTCTACTGGCTGATCAGCAGTCATTTTCGTCTTGAGCAGTGGGTCTCCGAATATCGGCTATAGACATGGTATCGACGAATTATCCCGAGACAGAGTTTGGCGACCTTCATCGTAGGCTGTGGGGATTGCGCGTGGGGTTGTTGTTGGTGGTGGGGCTATTGGGCCTTCGCCTCTGGCATCTGCAAATTCTTGAGGGGCCGTACTATCGAGATTTATCGGAAAACAATCGAACCAGGCAAGTCTTGCTTGAGCCGGCTCGTGGCCTGATCTATGACCGGAATGGCATCCTTCTCGCCAATAATGTGCCGAGCTTCAGTCTGTATGTGACGTTGGAAGACGTGAAGGATCGCGAAGTTTTGATTCGCCAGCTTACTGAACTGCTGGGCCTGGACCCCACTGTCGTGAGAAAAAAATTGGAGACCAAGGGCAGTAAGCTGCTTCCACGAAAAATCAAAGACCGGATGACCCTGCGCGATGCCACGCTCGTTGAATCTCGTCGGCTTGACATGCCCGGCGTCATGATTCAGGTCGAGTCGCAGCGCAACTATCCGGGCGGTCTGATTGCCGCGCACATTCTTGGGTATGTGGGAGAAATTTCAGCGGATCAACTTGAGAAACCGGAATTTGGCGATCTCCACCAAGGCAGCATTGTGGGGCAATATGGGATTGAAAAATCCTATGATCGGCATATGCGAGGCATAGCCGGCCAAAAGAATGTGGAAGTCGACGCAGTGGGCCACGTCAAGAAAGCTGCGGTGGTCGAGAAGCCGGAGGCTGGAAACGACCTCTATCTCACGATCGACGCGCGGCTTCAGAAGCTCGCCGAAGATTTACTGAGTGAAGAGCAAGGCGCCATCGTCGCGCTTGATCCGAACAACGGTGACATCCTTGCCATGGCCAGTCGGCCTGCCTTCGATCCCAATATCCTGTCGCGAGAACTCACCGCAAAACAATGGGTTGAAATCGTGCAAGACGAAGGACGCCCACTGAATAACCGTGCGTCACAAGGACAGTATCCCCCGGGTTCTACCTTTAAGATCCCGATGGCTGTCGCTGCCCTGGAAACGAAGACCATGTCGCCGTCCAGTACTGTTCATTGCACCGGTGGATATCAGTTCGGCAAGCGACTCTATCGGGACTGGAAAGTCGGCGGGCACGGGTATGTCGATTTACACGAGGCCTTGGTCCATTCCTGCGACGTCTACTTTTATTCAGTCGGTCAGCGTATGGGCATCGATGTGATAGCGGAATTTGGAAAGGACTTTGGGCTTGGACGGGCAACGGGCGTGGAGTTACCGTCGGAACGATTCGGGATCATGCCGTCTACGGCCTGGAAGCAGAAGGTCAAACGCGAATCTTGGCTGCCGGGTGAGACCATTTCGGCGGCCATCGGACAGGGCTTTGTGACGGTGACACCATTACAGATGGCCAGCATGATGGGCACCGTCGCCAACGATGGGGTCAATTATCGTCCTCGTCTGGTGCACGCAGTCATGGATCGAGCGACGGGGAACCTCCAAGAATTACCGGCCGTTCCTCGTGGGAAAATCAACGCGAAACCGGAGACGTTCCGTATCATCAAGAACGCTCTGGCTGACGTCGTCACGAAGGGAACCGCGACACGAGCGAAGTCATCCATGGTGACGATCGGCGGGAAGACGGGGACGGCGCAGGTGGCCGCGCTCCGACCGGGGCCTGAGGAAAATATTCCCAAGAAGTTTCGCGATCACGCTTGGTTCGTCGCCTTCGCGCCGGTGCAATCGCCTAAAATTGCCGTGGTGGTGTTAGCTGAGCATATGGGACATGGTGGGGCCGCCGCGGCGCCGCTCGCGAAAGAAGTTATTGAAACGTATATGAAACTGATTCCACAGGCTCCTGTCGTCATCTCGGAATTGTCCGGTAGGAATCGGTCTTGATGGGGAGCCTTTTAAAGATTCATGATTGATCGATTGACTGAGCATCGCGGTCTCGACGGCTTCGATATGCGCTATGGGAGTCTGATTCTCGCTATTCTAGGGATTGGAGTGTTGTCTATCTATAGCGTGACGCAGGGGCAGCACAATGGGCTCACCCCGTATTATCTCAAGCAGTTGATGTGGATTGGATTGGGTGCAGCGGCCTTCATTGTCATGTGGGCGTCGGACTACCACCATCTTGCCCGGTTCGCGTATCCAGCCTACGTGTTTATTCTGTTGATGTTGCTCTTTGTCCTCTTCGAAGGGCGAACGAGTAAAGGGGCACAACGATGGCTCGCGTTAGGCCCATTCAGTTTCCAGCCTTCTGAGTTCGCCAAGCTTATTCTCATATTGGTCTTGGCGCACTATTACTCGAAGGCCCCTCGTGCTGGATGGCTCCAGCGCGTCATCGTGCCGGGACTCTTGGTATTGCCTGGTCTTCTCCTCATCCTGAAGCAACCGGATCTGGGAAGCGGTTTGAGCTTTGTGGCGATCTATGCAGCCATGTTGCTCATGGTAGGAGTTCGCTCGCAAGCCATTGGATTTATTCTCTTATTTGGGATCATGCTCTTCCCGTTTGCCTGGGAAGGAGTCTGGGGGTCCTTGCATGATTATCAGCGACAGCGCATTATGGCGTTCGTCGACCCTGGCTATGACCCGGGTGGGAAGGGCTATCATGCCCTGCAATCAAGGATCGCCATCGGTTCTGGTCAACTCTTGGGCAAAGGACTCCATGGCGGGACGCAGAGCCAGCTCAAGTTTTTGCCGGAGGGACATACCGATTTCGTGTTTGCCGTCTTTGCGGAAGAATGGGGATTTCTGGGTGTCTTGATCCTTCTGGGGCTGTTTGTGGGATTAATCTGGCTCTCGTTGGAGATTGCGTCCAAAGCGAAAGATCAGCTTGGCGCGTTGCTGGCTGTCGGAATCGTGGCGATGCTCTGTTTCTGCGTCGTGGTCAATATTGGGATGACGGCTGGAATGTTTCCGATCGTCGGCATACCCTTGCCCTTGGTGAGTTACGGCGGAAGCGCTACGATCATGACCATGGCATCGTTAGGCTTACTGTTGAATGTCAAACGGAAGCGGCTGAGCCTGTTTTACTGAATGAACACCGAGAGAAGCAGAGCTGCGAGCATCTGCCTTTCGGAGCACATATCTATCGAAAGTCGAAAAAGGATGGGTGGAGTGAATTCCGGACCTGAGCATGGGCTCGCGTCCATCGCTCTTCCGATACCTCGGCGACTTTCAGATCAAAGGAGTCAGTATGGGAGTTGAAATTGCGATAACAGTCGCGCGCGAGGAAACTCGCGTAGCGGTCCTCGATGGAGGGGTGGTCACCGATTTGTTTGGAGACCGCGCCAAGCATAAGGATTTTGTCGGAAATATTTATAAGGGACGAGTTGCCAAAGTGCTGCCGGGGATGCAGGCTGCATTCGTGGATATCGGTCTGGAAAAAGCGGCGTTCATGCACGTCTCTGATCTGTTGGAGGATGCAGAACCGGGCGATACGCTGGTTGAGGCGGAAGAAGACGAAAAAGATTCGGACATGCTCAGGCCCAAGCGTCAGAGCGCCAAGCCTATCGAGCAAATTCTGAGTGAGGGCCAGGAACTGATGGTGCAGATTTCAAAGGGGCCGATCGGCACCAAGGGATCCCGAGTGACGACCTACGTCTCGCTGCCGGGACGCTACCTCGTCTTCATGCCGACCGTCGACCATATCGGAGTGTCGCGACGCATTCCGCGCGACGAAGAACGGGCCAGGTTGAAGGAGATCATGCGCCGTGTTCGGCGCCAGGGCTGTGGCTATATCGTGCGGACAGTCAGCGAAGGCGTCAAGGAGGACGAGCTCAAATCCGACGTCGATTTTCTGCACGTGCTTTGGCAGGACGTATTGACGAAGCGGGAACAATTACCAGCTCCTGCGTTGCTGCATTCGGACTTGAGCCTCAGCTTCCGGGTGGTGCGGGACTTGTTCGGGAAAAAAGTTGATCGACTCTGGATCGATTCGCGGGAGGAATACGAGGCTATTCGTGGGTTTGTGCAGCGTTTTTCTCCCGAACAAACAGCACGGATTCATTTCTACGACAAGGAAGAGCCGTTGTTCGATCACTTGGGAGTTGAACAGGAAATTGCGCGCGCCTTGAGCCGGAAAGTGTGGCTCAAGTCGGGTGGCTATCTGGTCATCGATCATACCGAGGCCATGACCGTGATCGACGTCAATACGGGACGCTTTGTGGGGAAGCGCGATCAAGAAGAGACCATCGTGCGCAATAACCTGGAGGCGGCGAAAGAAGTTGCCTATCAGCTCAAGTTGCGTGGAATCGGCGGCATTATCATCGTCGATTTTATCGATATGGAGCGTGAAAAGAATCGAGATCGTGTCTACCATGCGCTGGTGGATGCCATGGCGTCAGACAAGGCACGGACGAGGATCTCTAGAATCTCGGATCTTGGCTTGATCGAGATTTCTCGCGAGCGTGTTCGGGAGGACCTCTTGCGCTCGCTATCAGAGCCCTGCCGCTACTGCGAAGGTCGCGGATATACGAAGTCTCCGACAACCGTGGCGTACGAAATCTTTCGGGAGATCAGACGAATTGAACCCGCGTCGGATCAACAACGCATCGTTGTGGGAGCCCATCCGACGGTGGCGGAATTGCTGCAAGATGAAGAACGCCATGGAATTGAAGTGCTGGAACGGGATTGTTCGGCAAAGATCATCGTCACCCCGGATAGTCAGTTGCATCTTGAGCAATACGATCTGGTCGTGCTCTAGTAACGTGCCGCACGCACCGTCGTTTTCCGCTAGGAGAGTGAGTGCCAAGGTTCTGCCCTCCGGCTGAGGCGAATCCTCTATCATTTCAGCGAGACTCAGATGGATGAAGCATCATTGACTGCGTGGCTTATGCTCCAAGCCATTGACGGTGTCGGAGATCGCACGCTTCTTAAACTGATCCAAGCGTTTCGTTCAGCCGAGGCCACTCTCGCGGCGACCACGGATGAGTTGATCCGCGCCGGCTGTAGCCCGGAAATGGCTGAGTCCATACGGCGAGGACCCGATCCGAATATCCGCCGGCAGATTGATCACCAAGTGAAGATCGTTGAACGCCTCGACATCCAAACACTCACGGTGTTTGATCCATCCTATCCATCTCGGCTCAGGGCCATTCCTGATCCGCCGCCGTTGTTGTACATGAGAGGAACGTTTACTCCACAGGACGACGTGGCCATTGCGATTGTGGGTGGTCGACGGGCGACCGCTTCCGGTAGGATTCTCACCGAGGAGATTGCCAAAGACCTCTCAGAACGCGGCGTCACCATCGTCAGTGGCTTAGCGCGAGGCATTGATGCGGCTGCGCATCGAGGGGCGGTGGCCGGAAAAGGACGTACGATTGCCGTGCTGGGGTGCGGCATCGACCGAACCTACCCTTCGGAACACCAGGCACTACGTCGGAGCATCGAGTCGCATGGGGTCGTGATTTCCGAGTTGACGATCGGTGCGGCCCCGCACAGTCATCATTTTCCACGAAGGAATCGGATCATTAGCGGGCTTTCGTTGGGTGTGCTGGTGAGCGAAGCCGCGACCAACAGCGGCTCGCTCATTACGGCGAAGCTTGCGTTGGAACAAGGTCGCGAGGTGTTTGCCCTCCCGGGGTCCGTCAAGGAGGAAGGGTGCCGAGGATCGAATCGACTGATCAAGGAGGGAGCCAAGCTTATCGAGGGAGCGCAAGATATTCTCGATGAGATTCTACCACAAATCGATGCGCGTCAACGGGCCATGATGCAACTTGAGGCTCTACCGCCCCGAGCGCAGGCAACACTCAGGCAAGACGATCTGTTAGTGTACGAGGCGCTGTGTTATGAGGCGCGATCAGTGGATGCCGTCATTGAGCAAACGGGGTTGAGCGCCGCGCAAGTGTCGGCGACGTTGCTGTCGTTGGAATTGAGCGGACGGATTCGTCAGTTGCCGGGGCAACAATACATTCGTCTTTAATCGGATGCTCAAAGCCATGCATGAGCGTCACGATCAGATCGCGGCGAGCGTGGTCCACACCATTGATTGGGTAAGCGAGCGAATTCGTTTGTTGTGTGTGCATGTATGGTTCCTAATCCCTTGACGGTTGTCGCGACTCCCATTCTAGTTGCACGAATCATCCAGATTTGGTACGGATGGTAGACTTCTTCAGAGAGCCGGAGTACTCATGGGAAAATCGTTAATCATCGTTGAGTCGCCCACGAAGGCGAGAACTATCACCAAGTATCTGGGCCGTGGCTATACTGTGATGGCGTCGGTGGGCCATATCAAAGATTTACCGACGAGCAAGTTAGGCGTCGATCTCGAGAACGATTTTGAGCCGCAGTACGTCACGATCAAAGGGAAGTCGAAGGTCTTGGCTGAGATCAAGAAAAAGGCAGAAGAAGCGGACAAGATATTCCTGGCGCCGGACCCTGATCGTGAAGGCGAAGCGATTGCCTGGCATCTTGAACAAGAGCTGCTCGGAAAATCGAAGAAGAGAAAGAAAGACGGCAAGATCTTCCGGGTTTTGTTCAACGAGATCACCGAGTCCGCCATCAAGCGGGCGTTACAATCGCCCGGTGAGATCGACATGAAGTTGGTCAACGCCCAACAGGCCCGCCGGGTCTTGGATCGCATCGTCGGCTACCAAGGGAGCCAGTTGCTCTGGAACAAGGTCCGTCGTGGACTCAGCATGGGCCGTGTGCAATCGGTCGCCATGCGGTTAATTTGCGAACGAGAAGCGGAACGCGAGGCGTTCCGGGCCGAAGAGTACTGGTCGATTACCGCGCTGCTCGCTGGGGCCAATCCGCCGTCGTTTGAGGCCAGGCTCCACAGCATCAACGGCGAGGATGCGTCGATTGAAGATGGCGAGCAAGCAAGTCGAGTCGTCGCCGATATTCAGGGAAAGACGTTCGTCGTCCAGTCGATTGAGCGCCGCGAGAAAAAGCGGAACCCCGTCGCTCCGTTCATCACCAGCCGTCTGCAGCAGGAAGCCGCGCGAAAACTGCATTTTTCGCCGAAGAAGACCATGACGCTCGCGCAGCAGCTCTACGAAGGGATCGAAATCGGCGCCGAAGGGGCGACGGGCCTGATCACCTATATGAGAACCGACTCGCCTCGCATTTCGAACGAGGCGATGACTGATGCGCGCGAGGTGATTCAGTCGCGATTCGGAGCGAATTATCTCCCTGGGACACCGAATGTCTACAAGACGTCAAAAGCCGCGCAGGAGGCCCATGAGGCAATCCGGCCGACTTCGGCAGCGCGCGACCCCGAATCGATTCGTCAATACTTGGATCATGATCAATACAATCTCTATAAGCTGATTTGGAATCGATTCATTGCCTCGCAGATGGTGCCGGCCATTTTGGACGTGACCCGGATCGATTCAGCACCGATTGGAACGAAGGAGCGCTATGTCTTTCGTTCGACAGGAACCGTGGTGAAGTTCCCTGGCCATACGATTGTGTATATGGAAGGCGTTGACAAGGAGTTGCCGTCGCAGAAACCCAAGGCCGACCAGGAAGCGGATGATGACGAGCGTCAGCTGCCGACATTAGCCGAAGGTGAACAGTTACGGTTGATCGAGCAGGAAGGGCAAACGGTTCCTGGGATGTTGTCTAAACAACATTTCACGCAGCCTCCACCGCGATACAACGAAGCGCTCTTGATCAAAGAGCTGGAGGAAAAAGGTATCGGACGGCCGTCGACCTACGCCGCGATCATCTCCACGATCCAGGATCGGAAGTATGTCGAAAAGACAGAAGGGCGATTGGTTCCGACTGAAACGGGGAAAACCGTCAACGATTTCTTGTTGAAAGGATTCCCCGAACTCATCAACGTGGATTTCACCTCGCAGCTCGAAGAGCAACTAGATGAAGTAGAAGAGGGGAACAAGCAGTGGGTCACGGCGGTGCGCGACTTCTATACGCCGTTCACCAGAGAAATGGAACGAGCGAAGACGATCCCCGGCCCAAAAGATACCGTCGAACCACCGACCGACATTCCCTGCGAGAAATGCGGCCGGATGTTGGAGATCAAGTGGGGACGAAACGGAAAATTTCTCGCCTGCCCCGCGTACAAAGATGATCCTCCCTGCAAGAATACGCAGAACTTCGAGAAGCTGCCGGATGGGACGATCAAAATCGTCCCCAAAGAAGAAATTACCACCGATCAAGTTTGTGATAAATGCAGCAGTCCAATGGTGGTGAAAACCGGTCGCTTCGGCAAGTTTATCGCCTGTTCCGCCTACCCACAGTGTAAGACCACGAAGCCGCTGGCCCTGGGTGTGAAGTGCCCGCAGCCTGACTGTGGTGGCGACCTCGTGCAGAAACGGACCAAGAAGGGGCGTTCGTTCTTTGCCTGCAGCAACTATCCCAAGTGCGAGTATGCGTTGTGGGATCGTCCCATTCCGAAGGCCTGTCCGACGTGCCAGGCTCCGTTCCTCGTCGAGAAAGTCAGCAAGCAAGACGGCCGGAGCGTCCAATGCCGCAATGAAGAGTGCGGCTACCGTGAAGCAGGATAATGAATGCCAGCTCGTTGCATTGACTTGTCTTTAGTCTACCTCGGGCACCTCTCTCCACTCTTGCGTGAACCAACACACTCATAAAGTCACATTTCAGCGCACGCACATGTATAGACTGCCCCAGGCAGTTCCGCTTCATTGAACCACCAGCTGCGTCAAGGCATAGGGGTGACTCAGTATGCGTATGAGCTGGATATATCCAGTGGTGCTCGTCTCCATGGGTGTGGCTTGGTTGCCACCAGCTGCGGCAGAAGAGACATCGTCGACATGGATTGGAAGACAGGCAGTCGGCGTGGTGGTCGGTGGAATGCTGCCAGTGAGATTAATGGATACACAGTCATCCAAGCTGAACGGAGTGGCCGTGCATCCATCGTGGCAGATTGCGTTGACCGACCCAATTGGCCATGAGTGGTGGAGTGGCTCAATCGCTCTCGGAGTTGAAGCGGCGCTCGTAGGGATTGCGGAACCGACCAACGCATACGGTATTGGATTCACACCAAAACTGATCTATACGTTCACTTCATTCGGCCGCCTAAAACCCTATGTCGAAGGCGGCGGCGGCCCACTCTGGACGAATTTCGACGGACGTATTCCCGAACAAGGGTCGGATTTCAATTTTCTGGTCTGGGGCGGTATGGGGGCGACTTATGATCTAACTGCACGATGGGCGCTGAACACAGGAGTCCGCTTCAGCCACATCTCCAACGGCGGCACGGAGAGCCCAAACGGTGGGCTCAATTACCTGCTGCCGTTTATCGGAGTTTCCGCAACGCTCTTCTGACAAAAGATCCGGATCACTCCCGCCGACCTCTCGTACCTTCCAGCAATCGTTCAAAGCCGCACCGTGACGGCTTTCACTTCAGTATAAAGTTCCAGCGCATCGTGGCCCATTTCACGGCCCCATTCCGATTGCTTATAGCCGCCGAAAGGTAGCGCCGCGTTGAAGGCGTTGTCGCAGTTGAGCCACACAGATGCTTGCATGCAGCAGGGCGGCCATGCGGTGAGCCTTGCCGACATCGCGGGGGTCCCCAGCAGCGGACAGGCCATAAATGGAGTCGTTCGCGGTCGGAAGCACCTCCTCTAAGTCCGTGAGGGGGACTGCCACGCGATGAAACGCTGCATAAGGAAAAGTCTGTTAGGATGCGGCGGTGAGACGCTATCCACCTGTCACGACCGAGCCGCGTCGAGCGGCAATGCTCTTCATTCTCGTCACGGTCCTGCTCGACATGTTGTCGTTCGGCATCATCATTCCGGTGTTGCCGAAACTCGTCGAGGAATTTTTCTCCGGCGATACGGCACAGGCGGCCGTGCTCTACGGGTTGATGGGGACCGCTTGGGCCTTCATGCAGTTCTTCTGCTCGCCGATCCAGGGTGCCCTGTCCGACCGATTCGGTCGTCGGCCGATCGTCCTGCTGTCCAACTTCGGATTGGGCCTTGATTACATTGTGATGGCGCTGGCGCCGAACGTCGCCTGGCTGGTGGCAGGCCGCGTCATCTCCGGGATGGCCTCTTCCAGCTTCAGCACCGCCGGCGCCTATATCGCCGACGTGACGCCGCCGGAACAGCGTGCGGCGGCATTCGGCAAGATCGGCATGGTCTTCGGCCTTGGCTTTATCATCGGTCCTGCTTTAGGCGGCTGGCTCGGTGCGCTCGACCCTCGCCTGCCGTTCTGGGGGGCGGCTGCGCTCAGTCTGATGAATGCCTGTTACGGTTTCTTTGTGCTTCCCGAATCGCTGCCGCCTGACAGACGAACGCCCTTCGCCTGGGCTCGGGCTAACCCGGTCGGCTCGCTCGCGCTGCTGCGCTCGCACTATGAACTCTTTGGGCTGGCAACCGTGGCATTCCTCGGCTCTCTCGCTCATGCGGTGTTGCCGAGTGTGTCGGTGCTGTACATGGGCTATCGCTATGGGTGGGGCCCGGCCGCGGTTGGGTTGGTGATGGCGGGTGTCGGCGTAGCCGCGATGATCGTGCAGGGAGGACTGATCCGTCCGATCACCGCCCGGTTCGGCGAGCGCAGGGTGGTGTTGACGGGGTTGCTCTGTGGATCAGTCGGGTTTTTTGTCTACGGCCTTGCGTCGGAGGGTTGGATCTTCTGCCTTGGCATTCCTGTGATGGCATTCTGGGGACTCACCGGTCCCGCCACCCAATCGCTCATGACACGCCGCGTCAGCAGTTCTGAACAGGGCCAGCTTCAAGGTGCCATCGCCAGCATCAATGGCATGACCGGCTTGATCGGGCCGACCCTCTTCACGCAGACCTTCGCCTATTTCCTTCGATCTGATTCCGTTCTCAGCCTTCAGCCCTCAAGGTTAAGCACTTCTTTTGAACTTCCCGGCGCACCGTTCATTCTCGCCTCGCTCATGCTCTTCAGCGCCGTCGTGATTGCGTGGCGAACGACGAAGGCGGGCGGACGATAGACAGGCCGTATCCGCTGACATCTGGTGAGGTATAGTTGAAGTGAGTCACGATGGGAAAAGAATCCCCATCCCCTTATCGTTTTACGTGAGCCACCGGCTATTCCGTTGTATTCGTTCCGATCCACCGGTTGAAGAAATAGATACAGCGTAGTCTGCTGCTGGCTGGGTGCGAGCCAGCCGTCTAATGATCTTCGCCACAATTCTTTGCTCTAATCCCTCAGGAAATCTTAACGATTACTGGTTGCCGATCGAAAGAGCGCCAATCTTCTCGCTCGATAAGCTCGTGGCCCGGAAGTTGCTCAATCTAGATGGTGTGCGAGGTCTTCGATGAGGCGGCTGCTCTTACATAAGCTCGGACACCTGATGGTCCTTAGCGCTAGAACAATGGTCCAAATTGGAATGACCCTGTTTCTGACGAAACAGTTGATCTTGCGAGATTGGTTCGAGAAGGCGATCTCGTAAAGTCAATACTCATTCCTGACCCCATTTTCTGCGACTCCGTTCTCAGCCCTCAGCCCTCAAGGTTAAGCACTTCTTTTGAACTTCCCGGCGCACCGTTCATCCTCGTCTCGTTCCTGCTCCTCAGCGCCGCTGTGATTGCGTGGCGCGCGAAGAATGCCGATGGACGATCAACAAACTACTTCCGCTGACCCTCGGTGAGATCCTTATTATGATGTTCGTGACGA
>CABVRV010000060.1:0-2801 GCA_902500755.1 uncultured Nitrospira sp. | reverse complement strand
AACAAACTACTTCCGCTGACCCTCGGTGAGATCCTTATTATGATGTTCGTGACGATCGAGAAAAGACGCATGATCCATTAGCTCTACGACCCTCACACTGAACGACATCTGCCGTTCCCAGCCCTCTGTTCATGAACAGACCTCAAAGCGTCTGCTAGGTTCCAACCTTATGGAAGCATAGCGGCAAGCAGAGTGAGGGGGGTTGGTATAATGACCAAGCAGCCAAACGCCTTCTATCGTCATGGTGTGATTGCGTGGGGAGGCACTCATGTGCGGATATCCAACGGAGGACCTTTCCAATGTGCAATGTCGTTGTAAGACGGGCCGTCGTATGGTCGGCAGTCTTGGTATGTCTCATCGGGATTGAGGTTCCGCGTGCATCGGCAGATCCTGAGACAGACGCGCGACGGTTTCAGATCGAATTTGAAACCGGAGCGATCTGGCAGGGCCGGAACGAGATTCATATTCCCGACTCAGCAACAGGGACGCGCTTCTCGCTCGCCGACATTCAGGACAGCACCCCGATCGTACAACGACGAGTGGAAGCGACATGGCATCCAGGCCGCCGGCATGCGCTCCGCTTCGTCTATCAGCCGATTGGCTTCTCCGGGACCGGGTCGTTCACCACGCCGGTGATGTTCGCAGGAGGCACCTTTACTCCCGGTGCTCCCGTGGAATCGGACTACAAGTTCGATTCCTACCGAATGACCTATCGCTATCTCTTCTACGAATCATCAACGTGGCGGGTGAGTGCCGGCGCCACGGCCTTCATTCGCGACGCCAAAGTGGAATTGAGGCAAGCCGGCTCGACAGCGACTGATAGTAACGTAGGCTTCGTGCCGCTGCTCAGTTTCAATGCGGAATATCGTTTCGCGCCACGTTGGATGGCCGTGGTGGATGTTGACGGGCTGGTGGCTCCGCAAGGACGGGCCTTCGATGCAGCCGCGAAGATCCGCCATGATCTCACCGATCATTGGTCTGTTTCTGCGGGATATCGCACGTTTGAAGGCGGGGTGGACAACGGCGAGCGGTTCGCCTTCGGCTGGTTCCACTTCGCCGTGGTCTCGATTGGATATCGGTACTGAAGCAGCTTCTCGTCCAGAGGTCCTACGCGAGGCGTTTGATGAACGACCAGCTCGATCCCTCCGTGCATGAATGGACTAAGCACAAGCGGCTGATTCTCTTCGACGGGGTCTGCAATTGGTGCAATGCCTCGGTGAGCTTGACGATTGCGCATGATCCAGCCGGGCAGTTCAAGTTCGGGACACTCCAGTCCGAGCAGGCGCAACGCATCCTCCATGATCTGAACTTGCCCGCTCATGACTACCAGACATTCCTCTTGCTGGAAGAGGGCCGTGTCTATACCAAGTCCGCAGCGGCTCTGAGGGTGATCCGACAGCTCTCGAAGTGGTGGCCCCTGTATTACCTCTGTGTGTTGGTACCGGCTCCCCTCCGCGATGTGGTCTATGATTTCGTGGCGCGTCACCGGTACGGGTGGATGGGCCGAAGGGCAATCTGTCGCGTCCCGACTCAGGCAGAACGTGACCGATTTGTCGGGTCATGACTAGCGGTATGCCGAGGGAGTGGGGTTGCATGCGCGCGCCAATTAAAAGACTCCCGACTCCTTATGTTCTTATGTTTTATCAGTAGATCAATTCCCTTTAACCATCAAGTTCTTTGTTGCGCTCGGGTTGGAACGGGCTTCTGACCTAACTCGTTAACATTGGTACTGTTCCGACAATTTTAGACCGCTTTTGTTGCACGGAACATAACTGGCCAGCGAGTTTATCGATGGTGCTTGCCACCTGCCTTATCCCGTATGGATTCGTAGGAGAATTGAACAGAATCGGGACTTCTGGTTCATTGATATTTAAACGGTTAAGCATTTCCTTGCGAAGCAGAATGGCGACGCCTTTGAACTGCTTATCGTACGCGGCGAGTTGCTCTTCTAGGAATGTTTTCGATAGTTCAGAAACCTTCTTTTGCTCATCCTCATTTTTCGTACTGACCTCAGAAAACTGTTGCAATTGTTTATCCGTGGCACTACTGAAAGCATTCAATGAATTGGAAACAGTTAAGGCTGCTTGTTGCAAACTGCCTATACCCCACGTTGAGTATGAAGTCACTTTTTGTGCTTCTGGTATGAAATTTATAAGTGGCTCTTTACAAGGCTGAGGTCTCCTAAGACCGTCAGGAAGAGAAGTACGTTCGCTTATACAGGATTTATCAAGCTGCTCTTGGGTCAAGCCCCTAACGCCTGACAAATTCGCACCTTCAAGGCGAACTCCTGTTAGATCAGCGCCATTCAATTGAGCACCCTCCAAACCAGCGATACTCATAATGTGATCTTTGTCCATACCCCACGCAGAGTGGAAATTTTCTAGCCAAGACAAGTTAGCCCGCCCAAAATCTGCACATTGGAACTTTGCGTCCTTCAGATTGGCCCCTTCAAGGTCAGCTCCATTCAACCAGGCCATTTCGCCATTTACCGATCGAAGATTCGCCCGCATTAGCTTCGTCTCTAGTAGGTAGGCCCCCTTCAAGTTGGCCGACGTAAGATCTGCGCCTTGAAGCTTGCCGGTCATCAGATAGCCGCCAGTAAGATTCGCACCTTCTAACTGGCCGCCTCGTAGATCCACATCTGACAGATTTGCTCTTTGTAGATCCGCCTTTTGCAGGTCTGCATTGACCAGGTACGCATCGCTGAGATTCGCATATCTCAGTACACTTTTCCTCAACTTAGCACCAGTCACAATTTCAATTGTTTTTTGATCCCAATTTGATGGTCTTACCGATACTTC
>CABVRV010000059.1 GCA_902500755.1 uncultured Nitrospira sp. | reverse complement strand
TACAGGCGAATGCAATGTCGTTATGGTTCACATCGGACGTCATCTCGATGTCCTGCGTGATGAGGCATTCGATGTTGGGGTCGACGTTCCGCACCATATCGTAATGATGCTTCGCATTATTCAGCACGTTGACGTTGACCACCCAGCGAAACTTACTGGGTGTCGGCATGTGCGTCTTGCCGGTGAATACTTTTCGGCCATACTTAGGCGTATTGACGATCAAGGCCGTATCCCCGTGATTCCAATACCCGACTTCTTCGCCGTAATAGTAGGACTTGGTCTTAATTTCTTTTCCATGCGCGTTGGGATCCAACGTAATATGGAATGGGTCTTCTCCTGTATGGACCGAGAGACCGGCGCCGGACCAGGGGGTAGCCGTCCATGTCCCGGCCTTGTAGTTACCTGCCCAGGTATGCTGCCCGGTGCCGAACTTTCCGACGTTACCAGTGATGATGAGGACCATCGCAGCTGCTCGCCCATTCGGCGTCATATGGAAATAGTGGCAGACCCCTTCTCCATTGTGAATCGCGGCCGGCTTAATCGTGCCGGAGTCCCTTGCCCACCGCACGAGAAGGTCCTTTGGTGTTCGGCAGATTTGATGGACTGTGTCCAGATCGTAATCCTGGAAGTGCACCAGATACATCTGCCAAACCGGCATTGCATCGATCTCTCGTCCATTGAGCAACTTCACCCGGTAGGTGCCGGTGAGGGCCGCATCGATGCCGCTATTGATGTAATGCCAGCCGACTTGTTCCCGATGGAGCGGGACGGCCTGCTTTTTGTTGAGGTCCCAGACCATCATCCCACCCAAGCGCTGAATTTGCTCGGGCTTCAATGATTGAATGCGTCCCGAATAACTCTTTGAGAAATCGGGGAACTTGTAGTCCGCTACGACATCGCGAGGATCCAGATATTGCAACGTATCCGTACGCACCAGGATGGGCGCGTCGGTAAATTGCTTCAAGAAATCTGTGTCGTGCATGTTTTCGTCGACAATGATCTTCATGGCGCCCAAAAAAATTGCGCCATCTGACTCGGGACGCAAAGGCATCCAGTAGTCAGCGCGATACGCAGTCGGATTGTATTCCGGGGTGATGACGACGACGCGGGCGCCACGCTCGATACACTCCAATTTCCAGTGGGCTTCCGGCATTTTATTTTCGACGAAATTCTTTCCCCAGCTGGTGTTTAACTTCGAGAAGCGCATGTCAGACAGATCGATGTCTGATCCTTGAACACCCGACCAGAACGGTTGAGAGGGATTTTGATCTCCGTGCCAGGTATAGTTTGACCAGTAGCGTCCACCCTGCGCCTGATCCGGACCGACCTTACGAATCCAGGTGTCCAGCAACGCATTGACCCCGCCGTTCATACGCGTATTGCCCATCTTACCGATGATCCCGAGGACCGGCATCCCAGCGCGATGCTTAAAGCACCTGGTCCCGGCACCCTTCATCATTTCGATCATTTCCGGTGCATAGCCTTGCTCTCGCAGGCGTCGCGCGCCGGACTCCCCACTATATCGGGTGGCAATCACAATCATCGCCTTGGCTGCATAGGTGAAGGCCGTATCCCACGAGACTCGGAGCATATCGTCGAGGAATCGACTGTCAAACTTGTACTTTCGCTTCGTTTCTGGGGTCAGCTCTGGAGATCCATCATCCATCCATTGCTTCCACCCCTTTCGCATCAAGGGCCCCTTTAACCGATAGGGCCCGTAGACCCGCCGATGAAAGGTGAATCCTTTTAGGCACATCCTTGGATTGTGCGCGAAGGTGCCTCGATTTCCATAGAGATCTTCATAGGTTTGGTGGTCGTAGTTCTGTTCCACGCGCATGACCACCCCGTTCCGCACAAACGCACGGACACGACAGGCGTGCGTATCGTTCGGAGAACACACCCACGTAAAGGATGAATCGTACCGATATTGGTCGTGATAGACCCGCTCCCACGATCGGTCAGGATAATCCCCCAAGGGATTGCCGACTTCGATGACCGGCTGGAGCGCCGTCAACGCCAGGACGTTATCTGCCACGGCTGCCGCAGCAACAGTGCCGGCAGAAACTTTCAAAAATTGTCGACGTGACAAGAACATTGTTGACACCTCCTCGACGATTATAAACTTGCGTGAATCATCGCTGTTTTATGATTTCTCTTCGATTCTCCCTCAGGATAATCTGGCATTAAAATCGAGCGCTTACCACCACTAAGGGAATAGTCTCTCAAACTTGTTGTGACTCGGCTCTTTTAATTAAAGTGGCCATTCAATTCTCTTCTACGTCTATTTTCTTCGACTCAACGGAGCGTGCGGCGTGGCACATAAATATTCACAACGGCATATTGCACTAGAAATTATTCGCAATATTTGCGCCATCATGAATTCAGCGTTCATTAATTGCTCAATGCCGATTCTAAACGCTTAAAAACACAATGGGTATTTTGTTCGGCTCTCTTTAAAATCGACAGTCAGTTCCAGTCCATTGATGGGTAGTTTGCGTAGCATTTCTTTTCAGTCCGTGATGCCTACATTGCCATTTTCATGATTATAATCTTTATCATTTTGACATGTTGCATATCATCTCATCGCATGACACTCATGATGTTACCATGCGGTAACCTATTCGCGGCAGGAACGGATTTAAGACTGGATGAGTGGATAGTGACTATACTGAATCAACGTACCTGATCGGATTCGTCGCTTGACACTACACTGATAGCTCAGTACACTCCGCTCCTCAGACCTCTCGAGCGGGAATAGCTCAGTGGTAGAGCATCGCCTTGCCAAGGCGAGGGTCGAGGGTTCAAATCCCTTTTCCCGCTCCAATACATTCCCCTCCCTCTTCAGATAGGCTGGTCATTCATGCTGAGGCTGAGGGCTGTTGTTATGGTCTCCCTAATATTGTCAACTGTCTAAGCCCATCCTCCGCCGTTCCCAGCTCTTCATCGGTAAGAGGTATTCCCCCAAACCGAGCTCTGCAATAAAGCTCAGTAATGGAAGCCACCGCGAGATTCGCTTCACCCCATCTGACGCGAGCGATGTGAACAAACTCAAGAGGCGTGGTGGCAGCTGTTTTCGCAATACCTTTGTCAGCGAGACGTTTGATCATCTGCTTGTAGAGATCCACGATACGATGGTCTTCGTGCGGTATCTTCTTATCAAGAAACGCCCGTGCTACGATTCTTCTCACGCTCAACCCAAACAGAATGATACACGCAACAACGATGAGACCCCAAATCGACCCCTGTGGCCGCCGGGTACTTGGGAACACGTAGTCTGGAATCCCCCCTAGCAGTCTCATGATCGGACTGAAGAGTGTAGCCATGGAATCGAGCGCCTTATGGCCAACAGATCGCCCCCCGGCTTTCAATTCCCGCACAACGGCCAGTTGATCCGCAGCGCTGTATTGCACAAAAAAGCGACTCCACTGGAGTTTGACATTGTCCAGAATGCGCTCCAAAGCCCGCCAAGCAGGATACACGTCCCCCGCCGGTTCGCCCGAAGGTGGAGTTGGATCCATCATGACCCATCCGGAATGCGGCAGATGCACTTCCACCCATGCATGAGCATCTTGCTGTCGGACCACATAGTAGCTTCCATATTCATTCCACTCTGTGGCGAGAAACCCGGTCACAAGGCGCGCCGGAATTCCTACGGTCCGAAGCATGATCACCATGGCTGTCGCATAGTGCTCGCAATACCCCGTTTTGCGAAAGAAGAGAAATTCTTCAAGCGGGCGATCCACCCCTGCAAGAGGTGCATCAAGGCTATACCGATAGTTGCGAATGAGGAACGTTTGAATGGCATGCGCTTTTTCATAGGGACTGCGCTGCAAGCGTGTCATGTCCTCTGCCAGCTTACCGATCCGTTCCGATGTATAGGGGATTTGGAGAAAATGCTTGGTGAATGATTCTGGGTAAACGGTGGGCTCGGACCTAAGATCAGCCGGCAGCACAGGATGTGAGCGAGAGACAACAGAGTATTCAATACGCGATGAGCTGGGAAACGGAAGATACACCGACCCTGCAAAATCTGACTGGACCGCCGGGAACGTCCCGCGGATGTTTTCAACGAATGGAGCGGCGAAGAGTACGGACGTATCGAGCGGCTCCAGAAGAATATTCTGTTGAATCGCGTCGCCCAGGCGAGATGGTGCGGGACCTTGATGCCCGCGAATGATAAACATCCCAGGACTCTCCTCGCTGAGGTTCCGTCGGTAACCCAATCGATTCGTCCACGATTTGCCGTCATATTGATCGAACGAGACTCCTCGTACATAAAACCGGTCCACAGCGTGGAGAGCGTGCCGCGGCACCTCGACCCGCATCACGATGCTCGGATCCCGTTTGATCGGCCCTATCGCACCTAAGTTGACCGTTTCGGAAAATCCAGACGTGCGAATATTTTCTCCAAAGCCTTTCTGATAAAACCCCGCGCTGATCCGAGGAATCGTGAAGAAGATTGCCAATGTCATCCCAAAGCACACCAGCGCCAGTCCGTTTGCAAGCCAAAAGAGTTGGGGCGTGACCCGGCCGAGCAACCCTGGTTGCAACGACTGGCCGGTTATCGGCAAGGCATCTGCGTCTTCAGAGCTTTTGGTAATTTGGAACAGGATCAGCGTCCAGACCCCGGCCACGAGGTAGAGCAAGAAGATGGGAAGGTACCACAGATCCGTGGTGAGGGACCCCGACGCGAGGATGGCCACGAGACTGATGGCATAGAGATGCAGATAGTCGCGACGAAGCCTGAGGTTGAACAGCTTGATGACCATGAGGATCATGAGAAAATGGATTCCCGCCGGGAGAAGTTCGCCAGACACCCAGAGCATATCCATCCAAAAACCCAGAAACCCGACGATGACCAGCAGGTTCCAACCAGCCGGTGAGAAAGAAACGTGCGAGGCAAGGTGCTTGAGGGCTCCGGCTGCACACTGGCGTAAGAGCACAACAATCAGTCCCCCACCGGTCAACATCGCCAACCACGCAGGCAGGCCTGATCCAAGCGTCAGTCCGATAAATGAGACCGCTGCCAACAGAATTGAAGTCAGTCGAAGCGCCTGATTAAAAGTCATGTAATGCTCCGTCGACGGGCTGACCGTCGACCAGAAGAGTCAGCCGCCCAGGTTGGTGATCCCTCGGCCCGCACCACGATTGCACGACGATCTCTGTCCCGCCTTCACCCTCCCTGCGGTCGGGATCGAGCTTTTCCCTCGTCATGAATTCTCCGGAGGGATCGCTTCGCTGACAGAGGGCGAGCATGCGGAGAAGCTCGTGGAGGTGTGCGTCCCCTTGACCGAATGTCGAGCAGTCTGCTCCTACGATCAGTTGAACGACGTAGCCCTGCAGTGCCAAGTGCTGAACCAGGGACGCAGACAATGAGACGGCTTGCTCAAACACTCCGTCGTGGCTGACGGGCGCGATGGTCGACAGACGAATGGTCGCTCGGCGTTGCTTTTCCGCCTCGGTCTCTCGGACCGTCAGCTGGGAGGTTCGGGCAGTCGTCGGCCAATGAATACTCCGCGAGTCATCTCCTGCGTGATACAAACGCAAGTTATATAAGTCACTCCCATGGCCCCGTTGTTGACGACTCTGTTCTTGACCGGCACTCATCAGACCTTGGAGCAGACTTTCATCCAGTGGGATGATTTCAGGGCAGACAACGACCGATCCTTCCACGCGATACAAAGCCTTTTTCGTGAAGAGTCCAAAAGGGAATTCCGTCGCAACGCGAACACCATCCAAGCGCAACCTCCCCCGTCGCGTCGCAAGAAACGGATACGATACCAACCGGCTGGCACCCGAAGGGAGTTCGTGAATGGTCGCTCCGCGAGCCAGGTCGCGCCCATCGCTCACGTCGGAGATCGCCAGGGAAAAGCTAGGGAGGCGTAATTTCCGGTTCTTTACCACCAGTGTGACGGTGACCGGTTGATTTACAACAATGAGGTCCGGAAGATGGCGGTGAAAGTCGAGGCGTCGCAAGCAGTACTCCGCGACGATTCCTGAAATCAGGATAAGGCTTAGCATCATCGCGAGCAGAAGATAGAAAAGATTGTTCCCGGTATTGATGGCGGCGATGCCGATCGCAAGGGTAAAGATCAAGAATTGAAGGCCTTCGGACGTGACCCGTGTGGACCGATGAAGAAACCATCGTCGCACGAAGAAGGGCATTTGAAGGGGCATGTCCCACCAACTCCGCGCCCGCTCGTTTCAGGAAAGACTTAGATAGGGACTGGAACCGAATCGACCAAATCCTGGATGATCTGCTCAGCCTGTTCGGAGCTTCGCTGGCGTGAACCTTGCGCGCGTGCCACCATGATGCGGTGAGAAAGCACGATAGGGGCGAGCTCCTTCACATCGTCGGGCAGACAATAGGTCCGACCGCGGACAAACGACAACGCTTTGGCCGCTCGACTTAACGCCAGAGCGCCCCGCGTACTGACGCCCAAGGATAAGAGATCCGACTCTCTTGTACTCTGCACAATAGCCAGGAGATAGTCCGTGATGCTCTCCTCCATGCGAACTGTATCGACCTGGTCTTGGAGCCCCACGACGTCGTGCGCGGTGAGTAACGGGCACAGCTCTTCGGCCGGATGCAACGATTGGGGGCGCTCCAACACCTTTCGTTCTTCTTCGGGTGCCGGATAGCCGATGCGAAGCCGCATGAGAAAGCGATCGAGCTGCGACTCGGGGAGTGGAAACGTCCCGTGATATTCCGCGGGGTTCTGGGTTGCAATGACCATAAACGGCTGACTCAGGGGATAGGTCTTATTGTCGAAAGAAATCTGTGCCTCGCTCATCGCTTCCAAGAGACTACTCTGGGTTTTTGGTGTCGTTCGATTGATTTCATCCGCCAACACGATGTTGGCGAAAATCGGTCCGGGCATGAATTCAAAGGCCTGTTTCTGGCGGTTGAAAATCGACACGCCGACGATGTCCGAGGGAAGTAGATCGCTCGTGAACTGAATACGCTTGAAGGAGCAGTCAAGCGATCGCGCAAGACTATGGGCGAGGGTCGTTTTCCCGACCCCGGGAACGTCTTCGAGAAGCAGATGCCCGCGAGCCAGAAGAGCAACGACACTCATTTCGATGACATGGGGTTTCCCTTTGATCACTCGGGCAATATTCTCCAAGATATCGGGGATGGTCGGTGTTGCGTTCATGCTGGGACTAACGCGTGGGAGATCGCTGTAGAAAGACTTGGTGATCGAACACGGTCGAAGTCTAACAAAGGGTCTAAGATCGGTCAATTATTCATGTTTTTTGCGCCTCGCGATTTCGCTGTCAGTCTTGAATCCTCCTGAGATTGCTAAGCGGGGACCAGTGTGAGCATCCAGGGAGGAACTTCTTCGTTCATGGAGGAAAACTTTCGCGCCGTACTGCTGGCAGGGCTGTCCGGGAAGGTAGCTCCTCGTCGAATACGGATATACCGAAAAGCAACGGCGAAACCGTCTCTCGAAGGCGGATACTGACGCCGGAGTGTCGCGAGGCTCGACAGATCGATTGACTCACCGATCGACAGACCGACGAGCGCATCGTAGAAGTCTCCGAATATCTTCGGTACGGTAACCGTCGTAAACGGTTCTTCTTGCGGTCGATAGCGCGACTCATCGAGCAATTGCGCAAGGAGTTCCCAAAATACTTGATCATCGACTGATCCCACCACACAGACGGCTCCTCGCCGGGCGAGCAGACTCAATAGTGCCAGAGGGCCGACGATCTCGAACTTCCACGGTGGGAAGAGCAAGAGGCGCTCGCCATGCGCGACTTCGAGGGCTTGCTCTCTCTCGAAGCGGGTCTGGCGAAAGGCCCCTCTCGTTCGTATAAGCTCCTGGTCGATCAGCGATCGCGAGAGTCTCGTCGGTTCGTACGCGAAGGTGGGAGTGGCTGGCGCCCAGCAGGAGGCGATGGTGTATCGAGGAGCTAGCGAGTCCTGCTCATCCAGACGTTCCAGCTCAAACATGTCTTGATTGCCGAAGAAAGCAAATGACAACCCAGGTGTCTGCTGTAGCCTCCGGAGCCGGTCCGGTCTAGCGTGGAGAGGGCCACCCAACTGTGAACGAGGATCGAGTCGATCCAGACAGTGCACAATAAGCTCTCGGTTCTGTTGCCTGAGATCAGGCCCATAAAGACCGACCACCTCTTCTGCAAACGAGAGATCTCCGGCTCCAATGTCTAGTAACGACGCCACGTCTCCGCATCGAATGAGATCGAAGGGATTTTCCATGTTGCGCACCAACCGTTCTATGTCCTCGCTGGTCAGCTTTGTCGTAGGCCACTGAGAGCCTGGGGTCGGGACCAATTCGAAAAAGACGCTCAGTGCGCGGAGAGCTTTGGCTGGAGGGAGGCCTGTGAGAGATTTCAGGCACTCTCCATCGAGATCCTGGACTCGACTTGCCGTCTCTCGCTCAAAGATGCGGAGCAGGGGTTCCTTCACTGAAGCTGGAAGATCTTTGCCCAGAAGGGTGCGATGGAGTCGGGCGAGGGTTGAGTGGAGGGTGGCCCCCTCGATCAATTTTTTAGATGCTTCCCATTGTTTTGGGAAATGGCGCGCACGATGACTTACGAGACGGCGAAACTCGGCCAGTGGGTCGGGATTCATGGAGCCTAAACAACTGGGTCAGTCTGAGGGTGAATTGGATGTCAAACCAAAGCATAGTGATCTTCAATCGTCAGGGTCAAGTGCGCTTGTTCACACTCGATCGTTGTGATAGGAGTGGTTTTATGAGAGTACCTGTGGTGAACACTGTGCGAACAGGGCGTTCGGCCTTCAGGCTGAGCCTCCTGATCTGCCTGCTCGTGTTCCCGATGGGCTGCGCGGTAGAGCGCTCTGGTGGACTCGGTTCCAATATCGAGGCTGGTTGGCAGCCCTGGCACATTCTTGACACACAAACCGGCGACGTCATCTCGTTCGCTGATTTGATGAAGGACTTGGAGCGACAGGACATCGTCTATCTGGGAGAAGAACACCACAACCCGTACCATATCGAAGCGGCCTTGAAAGTACTGAACCAACTGGTTGTGAACGGGGTTGAACCTACGATCGGGATGGAGATGTTCGGATGGGATGGCCAACCAGCCTTGGACAGCTATGTCTCGACCACTCAACCAGTCACGCCAGTCACGAGTGAGTTTTTGGAGCAAGTGCGCTGGAAACAAAACTGGGGGGGCGCATTTGAAGATTATGCGCCATTGCTCACGTTCGCTCGAGACCGACATTTGTCCGTCCGTGCCATGAACCCACCCAAACCATTGATTCGCCGCGTCGTGAAACTCGGTCTCGATCAGGCCAAACAAGAGCCGGAATGGGCTTCATGGGATCTGGATCGAGAGGAGATCGTCGACGATCCCGCCTATCGGGAGAAGATCTTCGATCAGCTCCAACGGTGCCATGGAGGGTCCGCGGAGCACTATCGCACGATGTACGAAGCTTCAATGGTTCGCGACGAAGGTATGGCAAGGACGCTGGTTCTGCGTGAAGAAGAGCTCCGTCGGGGTCAAGCGGGCTCCCGTCGCATGATCGTGAGTTACACTGGAGCCGGCCACGTTCAATACAACCTCCCGGTGCCGAAACGCGTAGCCAGACGGCTGGGAGGAGCGGTTAAACAGGCAACGATTTATCTGCTTTCCTTTGACACGAGCAAAACGGAGGACGTTCGCGCGCTGATGCAAGAATCCATCGCCGACTACATTTGGCTGACACCGATGGACAAAGCACGCCCGGTGAAACCATGCCGGTAGGGTACTCGCGGCACGGTTCCCTTTCTGACAACCGCATACAAGCGACCAAGAAACCAGGCGAGGCTTGACACGACTCGACTCACCCGGCAGACTGGGTCAATTCCTGTTCCCGGAACGACTTGCGCGTCGACGATGCGAAACAAGATTCCTTGCAGCGCTGAGCGACTTGGCTTGCTGGATCCCCAGATGATCCAGGCCATCTCTGAAGGCTCCGCCTTTCAAATCGCCCAGAAATATTTGACCGAGAACCGTGTCCGCATCGGGGAAGCCGACGACGCCCGGATCACGTCTACCCTCATTGGGAACTCCGGTCTGTACGAGCAAACGATTCGCCTGAAAGACGGCCACCTTCTCTCACAATGCTCTTGCGCCCTTCCCGAAGAACCCATGTGCCGCCATTGCATCGCGGTCTTGCTCGAATCCTATCGACGGGATCAGCCTCAACAGTCGCGAAACCCGCGTGTTCCGAAAGGATCCAAAACACCTCCCCTGGCCTCTGCGTCTCTAAATGGCAACGCGTCCGTCACGCAATGGAGGGCTGCCGATGTAAAATTGAGCGATGCCATGCAGTTTATGGAATGGATCCAACCGGCCACCAAAGCGATCCAGGCACACCAACAGCTTCCTGACGCTCCCACACTCAAAGGCAGCGAGGTCTCGATTTGGATCGAAACGATTCGCGGTCTCGCGGAAAGTCGTCGCGAAAGCGATCAAGGCTCCACCAGACTGACGGCTGAGATCCGAGACCGTGAGACGCACGTACGAAGACTCTCTGAGGAACTCCGAACTTCGATGGACGAGATGAAGGCCACGCAGACCACAGCTCAAGCGCTTCAGCTTGACATAGCGACCTGCCAAGCGACCATGGCTAAAGTGGCAGAGTTGGCGACTGAAATGATCGCGCATGAGGAACAGATGCGGGTGGCCGCGGGTGAACTGCTTCAAGAGGGTTCGCCGTTCCAACAATTCGCCGACTCTGTCAAAGAAATCGCACAGGCACTGAAGGAAGCAGTTAGGCCGTCTCCGTAAATAGTTGCTGCGCTTCGCTCGTTGCGTCCCCAAATCCCCCTTCTGCTGATCCCCCTTGCGCCTTCCAATTAAGGTCCAGTAAAATGCGACCTTCTTAAATCTGTCAGACCTTGGAGGGAGTAAAGATGAAGCGGCTACTTTCACACATGGGTGCGATCACGGGAGTCCTTCTGGCCCAAGCGTTGCCGGTATTGGCAAATGCTCCAGGGGGTGAAGGCCCACCGGACTACAGTGGCATCACCGGTATGTACTATACGCTGATCGGGGCGATCCTCGCCTACGGCGTCTACGACACGTTCTTCAAGAAGTCGTAGCCATTCTTTGGCCCACCGTGCGGGTCCCTGACCTACTATCAAGCCGGTTTCAGCGAAGATCGAGTCAGCGACCAGACGTTTGAGCGACTCAGGGCTTGTGTCGTCTTTCGCTCAGCACCGCCGTGAGGGCCTTGAGAACCTGCTCCACGACGATTTCATATCCCTCCTTCGTCGGGTGAATGCCGTCGGCTTGATTCAATGAAGACGCACCTCCTACCCCTTCCAGAAAGAAGGGTATCAAGGGAAGATGGTACTCTTGTGCGAGAGCCGGATAGATGGCTTCGAAGCGAGCGGTATAGTCCTCTCCATAGTTCGGTGGGAGCTTCATGCCGGCGAGGACGACCGCCGCGCCGGCTTCTCGCAATCGCTCGACGATCTGTCGAAGATTGCTTTTGGTTTGATCGATGCTGAGCCCTCGAAGTCCGTCGTTCGCGCCTAATTCAAGGATCACCAGCTCAGGTTCATTCTTGAGGATCCACGGCACACGTCGAAGCCCCCCGGCCGTGGTGTCGCCACTCACGCCGGCATTAATCACTCGATAGGGATACTTGAGGTCATCCAGCCTCCGCTGCAATTGGGCAGGATAGGATTCATCGGCTTGCACCCCGAGCCCAGCCGTGAGACTGTCTCCGAAAGCCACGATTCGAGGCCTGGCGTCCGAGATAGAAGGAGCAGCGGCATGCACCGCGATGGGCCACAACAGTATCATCACTGCAGTTAGCGATATCAGGTGAGATGCTCTGGCCTGTCGCATAATGTCACTCAACATTCGCTGTCTTTGCTCGTGCAGTATAATATCATTCTCTGTATGTTCTAAGTCAGATGATGGAAGAGGGTTTCGATGATCACTGTGACGGACGTGTCGATGGTCTTGGCTGCGGGAGGGCGTTCGGTCACCATCCTTGACCGTATTAATTTTGAAATTCCGGCGAAACAGACGGTTGCGATCATGGGACCGTCCGGAAGTGGTAAATCGACGTTACTCGGCTTGATGGCGGGTCTTGATCGTCCGAGCACCGGGTCGATTCATCTCGATGGCACGGACATCACGACCATGGCGGAAAGCAGGATGGCCAGATTTCGGCGCGAAAAGGTGGGCTACATCTTCCAATCGTTTCATCTCATTCCCACACTCACCGCCATGGAGAACGTGGCGGTTCCACTCGAACTCAGCGGAGAGCGCGGGGCCGGTGAGCGTGCAGCTGATCTGCTTTCCGCAGTGGGGTTGTCCGATCGCATGGGACACTATCCGGTCCAATTGTCCGGTGGGGAACAACAGCGAGTGGCTGTGGCTCGCGCCTTTGCCTGTCGTCCGCCGATTTTGCTGGCGGATGAGCCAACGGGTAACCTCGATAGCGCGACCGGCTCCCATATCATTGAATTGCTGCTCGCTCTCCACCGCGATCACGGGACAACGCTTGTGCTCGTGACCCACGACACCACGTTGGCCTCTTCGATGCAGCGCGTGCTGGCGCTCCGTGATGGGCGCCTGGAATCCGATAGTATGCCCTCCGACTTATCATTCATCGATGACACATCGACCGATTCCCGAAAGTCAGGCCGATTGTCCTCAACCACGTCCGCCTTGCAGTTCGGCTCATGACAGGGTTCTTGGTCAAGATGGCCTGGCGCGAGACGCGTGCCGCATGGCGACACTTTCTCTATTTCTTGGTCTGTATCGCCATCGGTGTCGGCGCGCTGACGGGTGTGTCTCTTTTTGGCACACAGGTAGAGCGAACCGTGACGAAAGAAGCGCGGGGATTGCTGGGCGGCGACCTCGAAATTCGGCTATCCCGGCCCATCAGTCCTCAAGGCCATGAGGTCTTGGACTCGTTGGGTGCGCGCGGCATCGAGCACACACATGTCAGCGAGCTTGTCGCGATGGCGGCACGGGCTGATGCCGCTAGTGGTGGCCAGTCGACACAGATCGTGGAGCTCAAGGCCGTCGAGGCAGAATATCCGTTGTACGGCTCACTCCGACTAGAGCCTGACACTAAGTTAGGAGAATTGCTTCGCCGGCAAGATCAAGGCTGTTCGGGGCGCGCCTGTTTTGGGGTCGTGGTGCAAGAAGCTTTGCTCATCAGAATGAGATTGTCCATTGGCGATTGGCTCAAGATTGGACAAGCGCAGTTTGTGATTACGGGTATCGTGAGAACGGAACCGGATCGCATGGCCAATGCTTTCAGTTTGGGCCCTCGCGTCCTGATGTCGCAAGAGGGACTTCGCACGGCTGAACTGGTCAAAATCGGCAGCAGAGTTCGTGAGCGGTTTCTCTTAAAGACTCCAAGCAGCATGCCGTCTGAACCTCTACTGTACGAATTACGCGGGCGATTGGCACCCGACTCGGCCCGCGTGTCGAGTTACCGTGAAGCCCAGCCGCAACTGAAACAGTCCTTGGAACAGCTGACCCGCTATCTGGGGTTGATTGGACTGACCGCCCTGTTTGTCGGAGGCCTCGGAGTCGCAACTTCGGTTCATGCCTTTGTGCGGGAAAAGCTTAACACGATCGCGATTCTGAAGACGGTCGGTGCGGATTCCCAAACCATCGTGCTGACCTATGGATTACAGGCCCTGATGCTGGGCCTAGTCGGAAGCCTCGCCGGCTTGCTCATCGGCATGGTCCTCCACCTGGGACTTCCTTGGGTGATCGCCGCTGTCATGGCTTCGGACCTTCTTGACCAATTGGGATTCGCGAGCGGAGGAATGGGCCTTTCGCTTCCTCCGTTGTTGAAGGGATTGACCTTGGGCATGCTCTCGACGTTGCTCTTTACCCTATGGCCGCTGCTGACGATCCGTGAAGTGAAACCCGCGCGCATCTTTCGCCGTGAGATTGCTTCCTCGGCCCCGATGTCCCGTTCGGAACGGACCAGATGGTGGAGCGCTTGGCGTGACCTTGACCCGATCAAGCTGGCCGTGGCGATTGGAATCGGCCTCGGATTGGCGCTCTTATCCATCTGGCAGGCAGGGTCCTGGACGGTGGGACTCTTGTTTATCCTGGCGTTTGCAGCCGCCGTGCTGCTGTTGGGAGCGTCAGCCCGTGCAGCCCTCCTCGCCGTTAAGAAATGGCCGCGGCCCGCTGAGTTGGCACTTCGCCAAGCAGTGGGGAATGTGATTCGGCCGGGCAGTCAGGCGGTGAGCATTACCATTGCCATCGGCATCGGCGTAATGGTCGTGACGACCGTCTCGCTTGTCGAACGGTCCTTACTCGCGCAGGTGGGCGAGAATCGGCCGACGGACTCTCCGACCTTTTTCTTCATCGACATTCAGCCAGACCAGGTGGAGGGAATGGTGCGTCTCCTTCGCCAACGATCCGGTGACCCAACCCCTCACTTGACACCGTTGGTCCGCTCACGACTGTCTGCCGTGAAGGGCGAGCCCGTGAAGTTTGAACCGACGTCGGAGCAAGAAGAGCAGAGTGAAAAAGGCGCCCAGAAAGAAGAACGTCGGAGAAAGTGGTTCCTGACACGAGAGTATGTTCTGACGTTCCTTCAAGATCTGCCCAAGGACAACAAGGTGGTTCAAGGCGAATGGTGGAAAGTGAGACAAGCGTTGTCCACGCCGCTGATTTCGATCGAGGAGGACGCCGCGAAACAACTCGGTGTCACGGTGGGCGATACGATTGAACTCGATATCCAAGGCGCATCCATCACGGGTGAGATCAGTAGCATTCGATCAGTGGAGTGGGGCAACTTTTCCACGAACTTCTTCATGATTGTTTCTCCTGGCGCGCTTGAAGGAGCCCCACACACCTACGTGGCTACCGTTCGTGTCGCGCCATCCGACGAAGTGTCTCTCCAGCAAGCAGTCGTGGCGTCTTTTCCGAATGTCACAGCGATCAATATCGGGGACGTGCTCGATAGCTTTGCGCGGGTGCTGGATCGACTGTCCCTCGCTATCCGCGCTGTGGCGTTGTTCTGTGTCTTATCAGGAGGATTGGTGATGGCCGCGGCATTGGCTGCGACCCGGTATCGTCGGCTGTACGAATCCGTGATCCTCAAAGCCTTGGGCGCGACACGCGGCGTGATCGCCCGGTCGTTCGCTATTGAGTATGCCATGCTGGGTGCCCTGGGTGGGCTCCTGGGAATCGCGCTTGCCAGCGCATTATCCTGGGCGGTCCTTGAGACCGTATTTGATCTTTCCTGGAGCCTTCAGCCTGGCGTGCTGGCCATGGGATTTGTGGCCACGGTCACGCTGACTCTGTTGGTGGGATTTCTCAGCACCTACCGAATCCTTGGCCAACCACCCTTAGCGGTACTCCGACAGGAATGATCCGATGCCCATAGTCGCCGTGACGGTCGACGTCATATGTATGATGATATGGGTTCAGGCAGCCACACATCGATGATGCGCCTGATCCGCCTCTCTTCTCCTCGATGAAGGCGCGTAAATCGCAAGCCGACCATACCGTCCCCTCCTGAAGAGCGAACCACCGCCTCCGCAATCGTAATCGGAAGCGAATCGTTTGAATACTGGAATTCCAGTTCCAGGCGGGAGCCGAGGATGACCAGAGCGCTGGTACGGACCCGGCACCCACGAATCGAAAGGTTTTCCATCACGCCTTCCTGCCCCAGTCGTGGCGAGCCTGGGGTCCGGCGCGGTCGAAACCAGACTGGGAACGACACATCCACCCGATCGAAGCTTCTCCGTGGGTTGAGGGTGCGGCGGCCGAGGAACTTTCGAAAGCGGTCGGCGCAGAGCTGACAACGGAAAGGATAAATGGTGAATCCGCCAAGAAGGGCATCAGAAAGCCCTTTTCTTGCCGCCAGGCGGACTTTTGCCGCGTGACAAGTCGGACAGGTGATGTTGGATGTCGTGCGTCCCATTGGATACCGGCCAGCTGAGAATTCTATCGAGCGCAAAAGTTTGGAGCAACAGAGGTCATATACCTAAGAAGCAGTCATGGATAGTGTCGGAAGATCTGCTACGTTGAAGAGAACAAGACACGGCTTACAGGGGTAGGCTGGATTGCCGGAGTTGGGCAGGCTTAAACTGTATACCCTTCCCCTTCTCGGAATACCACAGCTATACAAAGCCGGTTCGAGTAGGTGGTCGCGGGCTCCGAGCTCTGTCGAAGTGTTGATGGTTTTCCCGTTCGGCGGCCAACTCGTTTCGAGTGCTTGCTGATGTACAATACAAGATCCGACCCTGCTTTCTATTTCTAGGCTGCCATCGGGCTTGTGTACAGCCGGGAGAATGTGTGCCACCAAACCTACCAAGTTTGCGTTACCTGATGTAGCGTGAGGGCGTTGCCTTCGGAGTCTAGAATGACCGCGAGGCGGCAGACGGGTGTCGAGAGTGGTTCCAGTTTTATCCGCACGCCCTTTGCGCGCAATTGCTCGACTACCTGATCGACGTTCGGTACTTCGAACGCGATACTCCCGCCCGCGTCTGCACTGGGCGCGCCTCCTTCCTTCAAGTTCGTGAGTGCGAACGTCTTGCCATCGAGATCGTATTCCACCCACCGAACTCGCGCGCCTCGCGCCTCGTTAGCCGGAGACGGAGCGTTTCTTCATAAAAGCGCTTTGCTCGCGCCATATCTGTCACGGGATACATGGTAAAGGCGATGTGTTTGATCATGGTTAGACCCCTGGCTGCCGACGCTCATGATAAGCCCGCAATATGTCTCCCTCTCGTTTGCGAAGGGATCACTCGCCGGATTAGACCATCGGCTCTTGCTGCGTGGTGCAGTGAATACCCCCGCCACCCGCCGCAATGCCATCAATGTTGATCTGGACAATTTCTCGCTCTGGAAACAGCCTTCGTAGGTTGTGCTTGGCTGCTGTATCGGCTTGTGGGTCGCCAAATTCTGGCACAATGACCGCACCATTGCACACGTAGAAATTGATGTATCCCGCAGCGAAATTGTTGCTGGCAAACGTGCTCCTCATTTTCAATGGGGCCGCAAGCACGACGATTTCCAACTGACGACCTCTTGCATCCCTGACCGAGCGCAGTATCTCCAAGTGGCGCTTGGTCACAGTGTGATCAAAGGAATTCGGATCAGGGTCGAATCCAGCGACAACCACACCCGGTCTCACGAATCGGGCATAGAAGTCGGTATGCCCATCCGTGATGTCTTTGCCCTTGATTCCCGGCAACCAAATGATGTGTTTCAGCCCTAAAAGGCGCTGCAACTCTTGTTCGCACTCAGACTTGGTGACTCCTGGATTGCGATTGTCATTGAGCACGCAACTCTCGGTCATGATGGCCGCTCCATGACCATCAACCTCGATCCCCCCTCCTTCCAGCACAAGGGTGGTTCGTATGCGCTTCACTTTGGCGTACTGCTCAACAAATTCAGCAACCTTTGCGTCATGATCGAAGACCTGCTTTTGGCCCCAGCCATTGAAGTTAAAGTCAGCAGCTGCCTTATCCCCGCTCTCCGTCACTACAAAGACAGGCCCCGTATCTCGCATCCATACGTCATCCAGCGGACAGACAATTAAGTCGACCTTGGAACCCATTAACTGTTTCGCAAGCGCGAAGTCCGATTGCCGAACTAACATTGCAACTGGTTCGTACCTCGCAATAGTCAGAGCGATTGTCGCGAGATTACGTTGGACTTCGGGTAGGAGCTTCTCTCCCCAAATGTCCTTGTTCGCACCAAAGGCCATCCAGGTTCGCTGGTGCGGCTCACTCTCCTCCGGCATGAACCAGATGTCTTTGTCAGTGGTCATTGCGAAGGCTCTATTGACGCCACTAAGGATCAGCCCTCCGGCAACCCCCATCCCTAACTTCATGCAATCTCGTCGAGTCATCATGTTCATGAAGGAGGAGGGTCAAGCTATCCGTAACTCAATCCACACCTAGCGAGTTGATGAGCCCGGCGTGGATCGTGCGCTGTTCTCGCTCACGAAACGAGACGGCGATGCGGAGTTGTTCCAAGTATTGATCCAGCGTTTTTCCGCCCAGATCGACCTTGCGCGAGGTAACGAACGCACGGACGTCTTGTTCCATCTCCGGCGTTGCCAGCCCGACGATTCCCCCGCACATACGACGAAGGCCTTGCTTCGGGAACAGCCGGTCCATCTGATCCCAGTTCGTCTTCACAAACTCCCAAGCCAGTTCACGGCCATGCACGCTGGTCATCGTGGCCGCGACGACGAAGGGAGCGTCTTGGGTGCGAATCTCACCGTTGATCGTGCGGCTCAACGTTCGAGACAGCAATTCCGGTGAGCGGAACATCGTCAGTGAAAAGAGGTACCGCCGTTCTTCTTGAGGCGTGGCAGCTCTACGATAAAGCTCCGTGAATTCCTCGTAACGGGCCTCGTCCCCGATATACGCAAGGATAGCCACAAGGGCAGGCACGATATTCGGATCTATGGTGGAAGGGTCTTTACGATAGAGCTGATATCGTTCCGCAGCTCGATGTTGAGTGGCCGGGTCGTTCCCCTTCCTTCCAAGGGCGGCGAGGAGGTCTCCCCGCAATTGTCGCGTGAGATCGGATTCTCCCGGCTGTGGATCCCAGCCCAAATCTTTGACGGCCGGAGTCACGCGGTTACGAACCAGCGCCTGCAGGGAGGCTCGCTCATCAAGCGCGATAATCCTGTTCAGAAAGGTAAAGGAATCGAGTAGGACCGCCCAGACATTTTTATCTCGCTCACTCTTGAACCGTGCGGTCAGGTCAAGATACTCAGCGAGTGGCATTAATCCGGCGACTGTCGTGGCCCATGCATCGCTCGCGAGATTGAATCGTTCAATTGGTGCCAGACGATCATGGCCTTGGTCGAGGAGTTGCTGGAGAAGATTCCCTCGATGGTGGACGCGGTAAAATCCATGTCCGCCTTCATTGACTAACAGTGCGGTTACTCCATCTGGTAGCGGGACCGTGGTTTCCTGCTCCGTCAGCAACAGTTGGCGCTGTTCGGTGCGCTCGCCGATCGTGAAACGAATCTGGATGGGGATATGCCACAACTCTTCTGATGGTGATCCTTGTTTAAGATAGGTGAAGCGTTGCTGTGACAGCTGAAGTGCTTGGCCACGCATCTCTGCCGTGACCAAAGGGAAGCCTGGCTGAAAGATCCATCCGTTCATCAGTTCCGTGACCGGTTGGCGGGCGACCGTTCCGAGGGCGATCCATAAATCTTTGGTATCGGCATTGCCGTAAGCGTGGCGATGGAGGTATTCCCGCACACCGTCACGGAAGACGATCGGTCCGATGTGCTGTTCCAGCATCCGCAGGACGGAGGCCCCTTTTTCGTATGTCAAGATGTCGAACATGGCATCCGCATCCTTGGGTGCGCGAACGGGATACTCGATCGGTCTCGTGCTCCACAGCCCATCAACTGAGAATGCCGCCGCACGGGCCACGCTGAACGTATCCCAGCGCTTCCATTCCGGTTTCCAGGCATCGACCGCCAGCATTTCCATGAAGGTCGCGAAGGCCTCATTCAGCCAGAGCCCGTTCCACCAAGACATCGTGACCAAGTCCCCGAACCACATATGGGCATTCTCGTGAGACACCACATCGGCCACCCGTCCTAGTTCGGCGTGGGTGCCTGCGCGTTGATCGACGAGGAGCGCCGTCTCACGGAACGTGATAGCTCCCAGATTTTCCATGGCGCCCGACGCAAAGTCTGGGATCGCCACCAGATCCAGCTTGTCGCTGGGGTAGGGGATACCATAGTAGTCCTCGAAAAACTTCAACGAGGCAACAGCAATATCCTGACCGAATGCTATGAGTTCATGTTTCCCTGGCACGGTCCAAATTCGTAGCGGTGTCCTTCCGACAAAGACCGGCTTGGTCGCTTGCATCTGGCCGACGACGAACGCCACAAGATAGGACGACATCTTGATCGTATCGGCAAACCGGACCACCTTCTTGTTATTCTCAACAGAGTCAGAGACGACCGATGTATTGGAAATCGCCGTGAGCTGAGGATCGATCACGAGCGTCGTCGCAAAGACGGCTTTAAAATCGGGCTCGTCCCAGCAGGGGAAGGCTCGACGAGCATCTGTGGCTTCGAATTGCGTCGCAGCCAAGGTCTGCACCATGCCGAACACATCTTTGTATGTACTACGATAGAATCCTCGCAGCTGATCGTTGAGTTGTCCATGAAATGATAGGTGGAGCCGCCATTCACCCGGCATGACCGGTTGCCGGCAAGAGAGTCGCGCCCGTTGGAGCGACGGTTCTAATTCGACGGTCGCTTCAATCTTCCGGCCAGCCGTCCCCTCCAGTCCGGTGGATTCGATGCGGAGATCCGTTGCATTCATGAGAATGGTCTGTGTCTCCTGCGTGACCCTCAGGGTAATGGCGACGTGGCCGGAGAATGTGGCTGCTGCGAGATCCGGTTCAAGTCTTATGTCGTACCGGATAGGGATGACGTGCCGAGGGAGTCGGTATGGGTCGCTGCTGCCAAGAAGCTCGTTGTCGTTCATCTCATCACCTTTCGGTCGAACCGCGGTGGCGGTTGTTTCGGATGGTTCTGATAAGGAGATGACGGCCTGGGTGAGCGGACAGAACAGCAAGAAGCGAGTCTGCCTTGCCGCTGCTCGCAACAACTCTCGCCGGTTGATTGAATCATCATTGCTGAGGGGCATGGAGGGTCTGAACACCCTGAGGCGTACCGACAAGCAAAATATTCGTCCGGCCGACAAAGAGGCCGGTTTCCACGACACCAGGAATCAAGTTGAGGGCTGTTTCCAGTTCACCCGGCTGACTGATGCGGTCGATATGGACATCGACGATCAAGTTCCCGGTCTCGGTTTTAAACGGGATTCCGTTTCGCTCTCTAAGGGTTACACGGCTGTTGGTGAGTAATTCAATCTCGCGGGCCGTGCTGCCCCAGCCGAAGGGGATAACTTCAATCGGCAGTGGGAAGGATCCTCCAAGAACAGGAACCTGCTTGGTATGGTCGACCATCACGATAAACTGTTTCGCCGAGGCCGCCACAATCTTTTCTTTCAGGAGCGCTCCACCTCCGCCTTTAATGAGATTGAACCCGGGGTCTACCTGATCGGCCCCGTCGATGGCGACATCGATCTCCCACCGATCTTCCGAATCGAGGAGGGGAATCCCGATTTCTCTGGCGAGCGCGGCGGTTTCTTGGGAGGTCGGCACGCCTCGTAGTTTCATGCCGGCTCGGACACGTTTGCCGAGCGCGATCACCAGATGTTTGGCAGTCGACCCGGTCCCCAGTCCGACGACCATGCCATCGCGTACAAATTCAATAGCTTTTAACGCCGCGGCTTTCTTGAGGCCATCAAGATCGTGGGACGTCATGGCGCGGGAGCGTGCGCGAGGGCCGCTGCCACCGAGGCGGCGCCCAGGAGAGCGGTTTGCGGGTTCATGATGACTTTCACCGGCATCTGACTCATCAATTTCTTGTAACGACCTTTGTTTGTAAAGGCTTTCATGAAGGTTCCATCTTGGAGTTTGGTGATGAGCTTCGGCGCGATGCCACCACCCACATATACCCCATCCATCGAAAGCGCCTTCAAAGCGAGGTTTCCGGCTTCAGCCCCATAAATTGACGTAAAGAGGTCGAGGGCTTGCTGGGCGATTTCGGCCTGACCCTGCAATCCTGCCTGAGCTATTTCCGCAGCTGGATTCCCGACCTTGATCTTTTCCGCAAGCCACGTCGGTTCGTTCTTTTTGGTGTCGCGCAGAAATTCATACACGGCATGGAGGCCTGGGCCTGAGACAATGCGTTCGTAGCTCACATGGAGGTACTGGCTGCGGAGATAGCGAAGCAGTTCGATTTCTTGGTCGTTGTTCGGGGCAAAATCCGCATGGCCTCCTTCGGACGGCATCGGACGATACGATTTGCCGTCCCAGAACAGAATGCCTTCGCCCAGCC
>CABVRV010000058.1 GCA_902500755.1 uncultured Nitrospira sp. | reverse complement strand
ACATAAAGACTCGCTGGAGCTTGACCCTTCCAACGAAAAACTGCTCCAGCGGTTCCGCGAGCAGGGCATGGCCAACCCAGCCTACGAAGACCGGATCCAACAGGCCAAGCGCCGCGTTTCAGAGAAAGCCAAAAATTCTCCACCCACTCCTCAAACCCATCCTGACTGATTACTGATCGACCCTCGCCAGAAGCATTCTGCCTCTCAGACTTTGGATCCTTTCCTCAATAAATATAAGGACGCCTGCCTCTTTGGGCAGCTTCTGAGTGCCAATTCTTGGCAATCCCGAGCAGTTTATGGGAAGACCAAGAAGCTCTGTACCAGTTCAACTTCGACCGATTTTTCATAAGTTGTTGCATCATCAAGGATTGCTGGTACGCTAGGCCTTGTCACTGACCGGCACCAAACCTGCTATAGGCATAGGCAGGCGGCAAGACAGGCGCCGCAGATGATTAACCGGGCCGTCAGTGAACCATCAACAAGGAGGCAGTACGATGTTGAAGTCGCTCCGCAAACAAGAGGGTTTTACCCTCATCGAGTTGATGATCGTCGTGGCGATCATCGGGATCCTGGCGGCCATCGCCATTCCCAACTTCTTGCAGTACCAGATGAAGTCTCGGCAGTCCGAGGCCAAGACGAACCTCGGGGCTATTAAGACGTCTGAGGTTTCCTGGCAAGGTGAGCGTGGGTGTTACCTTGCTATTGCTCGACATCCCTTGAACGTTCCTACCCCCGCCAAGTCTGCTCCGACAAACTGGTTCGGAACTCCTCCTGCCCCGATTGTTCCTACCCCCGCGGTTGGTACCGGGTGGTGTTCAGCAGGTGGTATGGGAGGCACTGTAGGAAACTTCGCAGCTCTTGGTTTTGAGCCGAGTGGTCTGGTCTATTACAATTACGCAGCCTCTACCTATGCTGTTGCGCACACCTCTTGTCAGGGGCCAACGCAAACTCCTGCACCGATGACCACCCACGAGGCAGGGACTGATGGCGGTGTGGCTGCGGCTGGCTTCCGGGTTACCGCTTCGTCCAACTTGGATGGAGATGCCGTAATGTCTGTCTGGGGCTCTGCCGATAGTACAGGTGCTGCTGACTGCACAGCGGGTATCTTCTAAGAAACAGGTCGATACCATGTAGAGCGAGTGTCCCGCCGACTGGCGACAGTCGGCGGGACCTCCTGCATTTAGGCGAGTGCTATTCATGTCGGAATCTCCAGCCTTTGAAATACGCCCCCGCGTGTTCGCGCAACCACCTAGTTATGTCGTATCGAGTGTTGTCGCTCTGCTGGTGTTCGGTCTGCTGGCTCTCATCATATCGCTCCAACAGAATTTGGACCGCCGCATTGATAGTCACGTAGCGAAGATCGAGCAGCTCGCTCAACTCCCTCGCGCCGAGTTTCTCAAACCCGCTCTGTTGGGCTACCACCATCTCGGTGCCGATGTCTTGTGGTTGCGCCTCTTACAAGTACTGGGAAAGAAGAAGAATACCTCGGACGAATACGAATGGCTGTATCATGCGCTCGACGTCGTCACCACATTGGATCCGCAGTACGCCTACGCCTATTACGTCGGCGGTGTGGTGCTGACCAACGATGCCAATCGGGTTGATCTGAGCAACCGCCTTTTAGAAAAGGGACACCGTGAAAACCCAGGCGAATGGAACCTTCCCTTCTTGCTTGGCCATAACCATTATTTCGTCCTCGGGGATGCCACCAAGGGAGCCGACTACATCGGCAAGGCTGCGCGCACTTCAGGCGCTCCGGACTTTCTCCCCGGTTTAGCGACGCGGATGCATGCAGAGGCCGGGAACCCGGAGGTCGCACTAGAATTTCTCGAGGCGCTGTGGAGAGAGAATCCAGACCTTGTCGTACGGGAGAAACTGGAGACGCGGGCTAAGGAAGTGATGATCGAGCGCGACCTCAGAATGCTCGAACAGGCAATCAGTCACTATCAGAAGAAGTATCAAGCCTATCCCAAGACACTCATGGAACTCGTCTCGACCGGATATCTCCCGCGAATCCCAGAAGAACCATTCGGCGGTTCGTACGAACTCAACTTCCGGACCGGGCAGGTCACAAGCAGTACCCATCCCACTCGACTCAAAGTGTTTCGTCGGGATCTAGAGAGTGGCATGTAACGACAGGACGCTCATATGAATGTTGATTCTGAACAGATCGTCACGGTCGATCATCTGTCTAAAATTTTCAAAGTCGGCTTCTGGGGGCGCCGCGTGACGGCTGTTGATGAATTGTCGCTTGATGTCCGGCGTGGAGAGATCTATGGATTCCTCGGGCCGAACGGCGCGGGAAAGACGACCACGATTAAGATGCTGATGGGGCTCATCTATCCCAGTAGGGGGACAGCGCGCCTATTCGGACGGCCAGTTGGTGACCAGGCAGCGAAAGCGAAAGTCGGCTTTCTTCCGGAATCACCATACTTCTATGACTACCTCACGAGTCGAGAGTTCTTGCGCTTTTACGGGCATCTCTTTGGACTCCTTGGCGCTACTCTCGACAAACGCATCGACGAATTATTGGAGCTCGTCGGCATGACACATGCGCGCGACCTACAACTACGCAAATTCTCAAAAGGCATGTTGCAGCGGGTAGGGATCGCCCAGGCCTTGATTAATGACCCAGAGCTGGTCATCTTGGATGAGCCGATGTCGGGGCTGGATCCAATCGGAAGGAAAGAAGTGCGCGACCTGATCGTTCGTCTCAAGGAGTCAGGGAAAACCGTCATGTTCAGCTCGCACATCCTGCATGATGCCGAGCTGTTGTGTGATCGTGTGGCTATGATCATGAAGGGGAAACTCGTCGCGTGCGGCCAGGTCTCTGAGTTGATCGACCACGGAACGACGCAAGAAGTAGAAATGGTCGTGGATCGGCTCTCTCCCGAGGGCATTGAAGAGCTCCGACCACTTGCCATTAAAACCCTGCTTCATGGAGAGCGTGTCATGGCGATTTTTGGGAGTCAACGACAGGTGGATGAAGCGCTCGATGTACTCAGAGTACACAAGGCGAAACTCGTCTCGCTCATCCCCCATAAGGCCTCGCTCGAGGACTTGTTCATCCGCAAAGCACAGGGAGTGCAGCAGGTCGTAGAGGTTCACGCATGAAAGTCTTATCGATCGCTTTCAATACGTTCCGAGAAAACCTGAGAGATAAACTTCTGTACAATCTCTTGATCTTCGCCCTTCTGATGATCGGGAGCTCCTTGGTCTTGATGCGACTGACACTTGGAGAGTTCCATCGGTTAATTTTGGACATCGGTCTTGGGAGCATCAACTTCTTCGGCGTGTTGATCGCTATCTTCGTCGGCATCGGCCTCGTCAGCAAAGAAATCGAGAAGAAAACCATTTATACGATCATCTCCAAGCCGGTCGCTCGATTTCAATTTCTCCTGGGAAAGTATGTGGGCCTCAGTCTCACGCTGTTGATCAATACCGCCGTCATGGCCTGCGGGTTACTGGCGGTCCTCTCTATGCAGGATGTTCCCATCCATGCCGTCCTCTTCAAAGCGCTGATCATGATCGTCGTGGAGTTTATGGTGATCACTGCTGTCGCACTGCTGTTTTCAACGTTTTCCAGTGCTACCTTCAGTGCAATTTTCACTTTAGCCTTGTATGTGATCGGCCACCTGACGCCTGACCTTAAAGCGTTCGGCGAAAAGATGGGCGGTGTAGGGAAAACGATACTGGAAGGGATGTATTATATCCTACCGAACCTGGATCGCTTCAATCTCAAAGGCCATGTGACACATCAACTCGATGTCTCAACCGGCGATCTGCTGGCGATCGGTGCCTATGGAATGGCCTACACGACGTTCCTACTGACCCTCGCTTCCATCGTCTTCCAGCGCCGAGATTTTCGTTAGAGGCTCAGGATCTTCGCCTGCATGAAGGAGCCTATGTCGTGATGGCACCTTCTGAGGCCGAGGAGACATGCCTGGCATACTTCCCCATCACGCCCGATGTGTAGCGAGGAGTAGGGGACTTCACCTTCCTGAGCCGAGCACTGATTTCCCGCTGCGACAACGCTACATCCAGCCGGCGCTTGACGATATCGAACGTAATGACGTCCCCGTTTTTCACTGCCGCGATCGGTCCTCCCTTGACCGCCTCAGGAGCGACATGGCCGGCCATTAATCCATGCGTCGCTCCGGAAAACCGACCATCAGTCAGCAACGCAACCGAGTCACCAAGTCCGGCCCCCACGATAGCCGCCGTGACTCCCAACATTTCACGCATGCCTGGCCCACCCGCCGGACCTTCGTATCGGATGACGACCACGTCGCCGGCTTTAATCTGGCCTGCCTGGACAGCCACAAACGCATCTTCCTCACGTTCATAGACCTTGGCAGGTCCTTGAAATTTGGTCATTGAATGTCCGGCCACCTTCACCACACAGCCTTCCGGCGCCAAATTTCCCTTCAGAATGACGAGTCCGCCCGTCGGCTTGATGGGATGGGCGAGGGGACGCAGCACTTGTTGACCGGGGGTTTCAGTCGCAGTCGATGCCTCTTCACCAATCGTGCGTCCTGTCACCGTGGGCTGATTCCCATGGAGCAGACCGGCATCGAGCAATCGCTTCGCGACCAACGTGGTCCCGCCTGCAGCAAACAGATCGGCCGCCGCATAGCGTCCACCTGGTTTAAGGTCGGCGAGGAGGGGAACCTTTCGATTGATCTTATCAAAATCGTCGATGCTCAGTTTCACGCCTGACTCGCGAGCGATGGCAAGCAAATGCAGGACGGCATTCGTCGAGCCTCCCGTCGTGGCGACCGCAGCAATCGCATTCTCCAACGACTTCCTCGTGATGATCTGCCGCGGACGGAGATTCTGCTGCACCAGATCCATCACCATCTTGCCGCATTCAAACGCCACATCGTCCTTCCGACCATCCATCGCCGGCACTCCGTTGCGGCCCATCGGAGAAATGCCGAGAAATTCAAACGCAATCGCCATCGTATTGGCAGTGAATTGACCTCCACAGGCGCCTGGTCCAGGGCAGGCATGATCTTCCAAATCCTTGAGCTCAGCATCCGTCATGGTCCCCTTCGCATGCTTGCCGACGGCTTCAAAGACATCTTGAATGGTCACATCGTGCCCCTGAAACTGTCCCGGCATGATCGAACCGCCGTACAGCATGAGTGACGGGAGGTTTAATCGTGCGAGCGCCATGACGGTCCCAGGGATCGTCTTGTCGCAACCAGACAGTGCGACGACGGCATCGAACAGGTGCCCACGGGCGACGAGTTCGATGGAATCCGCAATGACTTCTCGGCTGATCAGGGACGCCTTCATTCCTTCGGTCCCCATCGAAATGCCATCCGACACGGCGATCGTGTTGTACTCGATCGGCGTGCCGCCGGCAGCTCGGATCCCGGCTTTGACTCGTTCAGAGAGGCGACGTAAATGAAAATTGCACGGCATCACCTCGATCCATGTGTTGGCGACCCCGACGAGCGGTTTCGAGAGGTCTTCGTCCGTCAATCCAACGGCCTTCAGCATCGCTCTCGCCGGCGCCCGTCCCGGGCCGATTAACAGATCGTGGCTCTGGAGCTTCGTCTCATCTTTTTGTTTCATGGTCTTTCGCACTCGAATTTACTCGACGGACATTGTGCTCGGAGGAGCAGGGGGTGTAGCCGATTCATATGGGGCCTTGCCATGTGGGTTCATGCCGTGAGGATTCCCTCCAGGCGAGCTCCCACCATGAGGGTACGCACCGTACGGCATTCCCCCGCCATGATGAGACCCTGCCCCTTTGTGCTGCTGCATCACTTTGTCATGTTCGGACTTTTCCTTCTCACGTTGTTCGGGCGTCAACACCGCCATCACATCGCGCCGCATCTTAATCGAGGTCATCCGCAGCCCAACTTGTAGATCTTTGCTCTGCCTCAGTTTTGCCTCAATCGCGCTCAGATCGCTTTTCTCATCATCCGTCAACGCTTTCAATTCACGTTCAGCAATTTTGATATCGGCTTCGGTTTTGATACGAATGCGGTCCAGGTTGAGTTGCACCTCCTTGAGTTTCGTCACTTGCTCAGCCGTGAGTCCGATGTCCTTTTCGTGCTTGAGAAGATGTCGGATGAGATGGCCGGTGCCGCCATGCATCGCGCCCTTGCCATAGCCATGTCCTCCTCCAACGCCGTATCCGCTCCCGGCATGGCCATAGCTGGGATCATTCGCCCGGGAGCTGGGGGTGCCTGACATCAGCAGACCGATCGAAGCTATCGCAACGACAGCAATCGTCTTGGCTACAGACTTCATGAAATCCTCCTTGGTTGAAACACCCTGGTTAAAAGCTTGCCATAGTGAGCTACGCAACGCAAGCGAGTACGTTGACTCAGATGCTGAGATTAGCGTCGTCGGGCGGTATGGAGGAGTTCCATGCGCGGATCTGGATGCCGTTGCTTGCTCAACCGTTCGTACAGCACTTGTTCTTCGTCTGTCATCATCGTTGGCATCACAATCTGCAGGGTGAGGAAAAGATCTCCGTGTCCACCAGTTGCGGACGGTAGCCCTTTCCCTTTCAACCGGAGTTTGCCGTCGGCTTTGCTGCCCGCGGGCACTTTGACCTTGACCGGTTCCACTAAAGTTGGAGCGGTCACGTCTGCTCCCAGCGCGGCTTCCCAAGGATAGACTGGGAGGGTGGCATGCAAATCTGAACCCTGCTGACGAAAAATCGGATCAGGCGCGATGGTTACGTGAAGATACAGATCACCGCGTCTCCCACCATAGGCTCCGGACTGACCCTTTCCAGCGACTCTCACACGAGTTCCGTCTTGAACTCCCGCCGGGATCCGCACTTCAATGGTCTTAGATTCGGTCGTCATCCCGCTTCCGTGGCAGGTCGCGCACGATCGGCCTCGTATATGACCGTTACCGAGACAGGTTGCGCAGGTTTGCGGTTCACGAAGGGTTACACGCCTGGTGACGCCTGTTAGAACCTCGCGCAGTGCGAGCTGAACGTCGGTCTCGAGATCCTCACCCGGTGTTCCAGAGTCGCTGTCTCTAGTAGCGCTGCGCCCGCGGTTGCCGAAGAGACTCTCAAAAAAATCGGAAAAGTGCTCGTTCCCACCAGCGCCCTGACCGCCGGATCCTTGTTCGAAACCCCAAGGCCCGCCAAATCCTCCGCTCTTGGCCTGTTCACGAGCTTTATTGAAGGCTTGTGCTTGTTCCCAATCCGTCCCGTACTGATCGTATTTTTTACGTTTGTCAGGATCGGATAGGACCTCTTGCGCCTCGTTCAGTTCCTTAAACTTTTTCTCCATCTCGGCCTTCTTGCCCCCAGCGTGAAGGTCGGGATGATATTGGCGGGCTAAGCGGCGAAATGCCTTTTTGATATCATCAGCTGAGGCCGTTCGGGGAACTCCGAGGATTTGATAATAATCGCGTGGGGCGGTTGCCATAGGATATCCGAGACACCTAGCAAGGAATGGACCTAATTGATACGAGTGAGCTTACGAAGTATCGAAACGGTTTGCAAGAGCCGAGTGGGTCAAAGAGACGTGGAGACCTTCGCCCTGGTCATAAGCTTACAGTAGGAGCAGATCTCAGCCGTCGTTGGCTGGCCGCAAAGAGAACAGGGGTGCAAGGTGGAACGATCTCTCTCTCTCATACTCATGAGTGTCTCAGTCTTTCGTTGTTTTTCCAAAAAGCCCCAGTAAAACATGTGCTTGGTCCCAGGCGATTCGGTCTCCAATCGATTCAGCACTTCTTTATACAAAAGGGTACGGGCTCCCTGTGCCATGGGGCATTCCTCGACAACATATTCGATTCGATTCAACACGCAATAAGCCGCCAATTCACGCTCGGTTAAGCGATACAACGGTTTTACTTTTTTTGCGAATCCATCCAGAGAGGCGGGGAGACTGGGGCCTTGCTTCTCAAGATATTCATCCTGCCAATGAAGGACGTTGCCGAGAAGTCGAGCTGCCTCGTCATCCAAGTTATGTCCGGTTGCCATGACGTCGTATCCTTGTTGGATCGCGGCACGGTTGAATTGATACCGCTTAATCGTCCCACAGGTCGAGCACGTTGGACGGTGGACGATCATCGCGAGTTCTCGAATTCCAGCCCCTTCCTCACGCTCCACGGTATGAACGTGCACCACCGAACCATAGGCCGCAGCCACAGTTTCGGCAAAATGCGCGACTTTCTTGTGGGAGGACTCAGAATAGTTCCCAATCCCAAGATTCACGTACAAGGCATCGGTCCTATAGCCCAACTTCAGTAGAATATCCCACAAGGCCAGACTATCCTTACCACCAGACACGGCGACCAGGAGACGGTCCTCTTTCGTAAACATGTCCTGCGACCGAATCGCTTTCAGAACCTGATCCATCACAAAGCCATTGAAGCAGCCTTTACAGAATGCGGCATTGTGACGAGGCAACTTGATCACGGCTTTGATCTTACACTTCGTGCAGTTCATGGGCCGTGATGATACGGGGGAAACACGGATGATTGCAAATGACTACTGGTCATCTTGTGATGCAAGGTGCGTTTTGACGGCGGAAACTCGATTCAACGTGCTATCACAAAATTACTCGTGCGATTGACGGTAGAATGACAATCCGTTATGAACAAGGGGAGATGGTAGGCCAGTCCTGCAGAGCGCTTAATCGGATACACTTGATAGTTTACATAATCTATCTTATCGGAACATGACATTCGAACTGCTTGGCCGCGTTCACAAAGAACTCTCGATCACTGGACATGCCTGCTATGAAACCATTCTGGCCATCTCTGAGCTGGTCAATCGGAAAATTCAGATCATTCGGCTACACTGGCAAGCTTCGACATTATTGAAACGAATTGATGAGATAACGGGCACGCTCGGACAGCAAATCGTCACCCGGGTTTCTGACCGACTCCTCGACAAACCCTCACTTGACTCAAGTGTCGACACGATTGACGAGACACTAAGCGAGGCTATCGCCCAGGTCCAGCAGTTGAAAGCTTTCCTCGTTCGTGTCGATACGCAAATCCGCGAACTCAAACTTGAAGCAATCCATCAAGATTTGCTTGCCTTTCAGCGAGATCTGACACTTCGTTCAGGAGGCATTGAACGGCTTATCGTCGCTCGAGACGCAGCTGCAGCACATGAACCATTGAGTGCGCTTCCCTACTCTGCCTCCGCACACGTGGCCACGGTGCTACGAGGGCCTTTTCTGCTGGCCCCAACCAAAGACCTTCTCCTGCGACCCGGTGATATCGTCATCCTGATCGGCACGCAAGCCGAGCTGGATAAACTCACGGCATGGTTCACCGGCCGACGAAGCCTTACACCTTCTTTGACACGCTCTGCGTAGCAAGCACAAGCAGTAGGCACACTCGTGATGATCGGATACAATAGCGGTCGATGGTCATGATCACATCCTCTTTGTCGTCTATCCAGCGTTTGCTACTCTCTGCTGTCTCGATTTTCCTTTTCCTTAACGTAGAGACGAGGCAGACCGAGGCGTTTTCTGCCGATTTACCAGGAATTCGTATGCTCGAAGAAATTCAAATCGTTATTACCGAGTTAGCAGAGGAAACCAAGCCCTCGGTCGTCAATCTCTTTCCAATCACCAGTGGCGGTAGATCTCGGGAAGGCCCCGGCGAGCGCATGCCGAACGCGTCAGGCTCCGGCTCCGGACTGATCGTAGACAGCGAAGGTTATATCGTGACGAACAATCATGTCGTCGGCGATGCCGCCGAGATCGAAGTACGCCTCTCAGACAAGACAAAGCTCATCGCTCACGTGATTGGCAAAGATCCGGACACGGACTTGGCTCTGCTCAAAGTATCGGCAGGTCGGCCGCTGACCAGCGCGCGGTTCGGTGACTCGACGTCCGTCAAGGTCGGCCAATGGGTACTGGCCGTCGGAAATCCTTTTGGCCTGGACCAGACTGTGACGCTGGGTGTGGTCAGCGGGATTGGTCGTGAAAATATCAACCTCTCACGCTATGAAAACTTCATTCAGACTGATGCGTCCATCAACCCAGGTAATTCCGGAGGTCCGCTGTTTAACCTTCGTGGCGAGGTCATTGGCATCAATACGGCAATCATTAATTTTGCTCAAGGTATCGGCTTTGCCATACCATCGAACATGGCCAAACAGGTCATTGAACAACTCCTCGCCAAGGGAAAGGTTGTGCGAGGTTGGCTCGGCGTCGGCATCCAACCGTTGACCGCCGAGTTAGCCAAGAAATTCGGTGTCACGGAAGGCGGAGGCGTGCTGGTCAATGAAGTATTTGAAAAAGATCCCGCGGCGATCGCCGGAATTCAGCCCGGCGACGTCATCGTTCGGATCAATGGCATGTTGGTCGACTCACCCAATAAGCTCTCTCGCCTGATCGGCACACTCGCTCCCGGCGCCACCTCACGGATCGAAGTCGTTCGAGATTTGAAGTCCCTCATTCTCGACGTCCCGCTTACCGAACGACCGGAGACTCCCGTCCTGGCATCCATTCCTCGGGTAGAGAAGTTGGAGAGCAAGCTTGGTCTAGAGGTTCAAGAATCGACGGTGAATCTCGTGGAAAAATTCAAGCTCCGTCAGTCGACGGGCGTGGTCATCACTAAGGTCGATCCGAACAGTCTCGCGCAAGCCGAGGGGCTTCGGGAAGGCGACCTGATCATCGAGGTCAACCGTACAGAGATATCTTCCTTGGTGGAATTTACGTCAAGTATTTCTCAATCTCGACGGGGTGATGCCCTCTTATTTCGCGTGCTTCGGGAACACCGTGCGTTCTATGTCGTGCTCAAATCGATCGACTGACCTTTCAGTGAGCGACCGTGATGTGCCGCTCGGCCCTCTGCCGCTCGATGAGCTTGACCGTCAGATCTCGAGGCACTTCGTCGTAGTGATCAAACTCCATGACATAACTTGCTCGTCCGCCGGTCACGGCATTCAGGGCTGTGGCGTACCTCAGCAATTCCGCAAGCGGCACCATGGCCGTGATCCGTTCCATATGAGCCAGCGCAGTAACGGAAACAATACGTCCACGACGAGCGTTCAAATCTCCCATCACGGCTCCAACCGTGTCGGTCGGACTATCAATGTCGACCCTCATGACGGGTTCGAGCAACACCGGATGGGCCGTCTCCATCGCTTTCTTCAATGCCATGGCTGCGGCAATCTTAAACGACATCTCCGAGGAATCGACCGTATGGTAGGAACCGTCATAGACCGTGACTCGAACGTCGACGACTGGAAATCCACTTAACGGCCCCTCATGCATGGCTTCAAGCACCCCCTTTTCCACGGCAGGGATGAAGTTTCGTGGAATGGCTCCTCCAACAACGCGATTGCCGAAGGCAAATCCATGACCACGGGGCTGCGGGACCACTTCAAGCCAACAATCACCGTATTGTCCATGACCACCGGTTTGTTTTTTGTACTTGCCCTGCGCCTGTGACTGGCTTTTAATCGTTTCTCGGTACGCGATCTTCGGGGTGTGTAGCGCGACGTCGGCTCCAAATTTGCGCTGCAGTTTCTCCAAAGCCAGATCGATGTGAAATTGTCCCATCCCGCTGAGCACCATCTCCTTGGTTTCAGGATTGCGTGTGAACTCGAGTGTCGGATCTTCCTCAATGAGCTTGTGCAAACCGAGGCTGACTTTATCGATCTCCGCCTTCGATTTCGCATCAACAGCGAACGATAAGATTGGCTTCGGCATCCCAAGCCCTGCATAACGGATGGGGGCGCTCTCCTGACACAACGTGTCACCGGTCTGCGTGTCCTTCAGTTTCCCGATCGCCACGATGTCTCCTGCTTGAGCGGACTCAACTGGCACGTGACGTTTGCCCAACACCTTATAGAAATGACCGAGCTTCTCCCGCACTTGTTTTGACGCATTCCACACCGTCGCATCAGCCTGAACCGTTCCTGACAACACCCGACAATAAGAGAGTCGTCCAACGAACGGATCGATGAGAGTCTTAAAGACATACGCTGAAAGGGGCTCTTCTGCACTTCCCTTCCGTTCGCATATTCCGTTGGTCTCTGGGTGAGTCCCCTGCCATGGGTGATCCGCACCACGCTCCCTTGGCGAGGGCAGTAACAGCACAATGGCATCCAAGAGCGACCAGACTCCCACATTCTGAACGGCAGATCCTGCATAGGCTGGAAGGAATCGCCTCATTTGAGTACCGCGTCGCAGACCGTCCAAGAGTTCTGCTTGTGCCAACTCACCCTGAGAGAGATATCGTTCTAGAAGCAGCTCATCCGTCTCAGCCACCGCCTCCATCAACTGTTTGTGCGCGTTGCTAGAAAACTCCTGCAGATCGTCCCCAGCAGCGACCTGCTCGACTTTTGAAGACATTGGTCCAGATCGAATCAATTTCTTATGCCAGATATCATAGACTTCGTCGATCGCCCTCCCCTGATTGACCGGCACCGCCAGAGGGAGTGGAGTGGAGCCAAAATGTTGGCGGCAAGTTTCCAGCGCATTATCGAAGGATGTGCCTTCTTTATCCAGCCCATTCACGAACAGAAGACAGGGCAAGCCTAACTCTTCGATTTTCAACCATAGCCGAACCAGCTCAGTTCTTACCCCGCTGTTTCCCCCTACGACAATGATGACCGCGTCGACGGCGCGTAGCGCAGCCATCGGTTCGCCAAGAAGATCGAGTGCTCCGGGAGTATCGATCAAATTGATATGGGTCTGATTCCAGTTGAACTGCAGAAGGCTGGTACTGGTCGAGGTGCGATGACGGAGTTCCTCAGGTTCGAAATCCGAGACGGTAGTCCCCTCCGTCACGGAACCGAGGGAAGGAATAACTCCACCCACATACAGCAGGGATTCACATAGTAAAGTTTTTCCAGCCCCGACGCTGGACACGATCGCCACATTTCTGACGGGCTCCACACGGGCTGTTTCCATGGCATACCCTCCGTTTGGTAGTTTAGGCCATCGACCTCCTCACAGGACAGGAATTGAGATTTCGATCAATCATCGCTTCAAACGTTTTCGTGATCCTCCCGGGATCCACCCAACCACCCTTCGTCGGCAAAACTCACATACCGACCATCCCCGATGATGAGATGATCCAATACGCGTATCCCCAATAGTCTGCCAGCCGCCACTAATCGATCGGTCAATCGTCGATCCTCCTGACTGGGAGCGGGATCTCCGCTTGGATGATTATGAACAAAGATGACCGCGGCAGCCGATTCACGAACCGCAAAGGCGAACACTTCTCGTGGATGGACGATGCTGAGCGTCAGACTCCCTTCCGAAACGGTCGTTTCTTTGAGAACAGCATTTTTTGCGTCAAGCAGCACCACCTTAAAGAGTTCATGTTTCACATCGCGAAGAACAGGGTGGAAATGTTTGAAGAGATCCGCGCTCGACGAAATGCGGGTACCGGTTGAAAGTGGAACCGCTAGAGAACGCCTTCCCAATGCCAGCGCGGCCTTGAGCTGGGCCGCCTTTGCGGGGCCGACCCCCGGGATGGCACAGAGTTCTTCAATACCACACCCCGCTAATCCTCCCAACCCTCCCATTCGATCAAGGAGTTCGATGGCGACTTGTACGGCGGATGAATCGCGTCTCCCGGTCCTCAGGAGGATTGCGAGAAGATGCGCATCGGACAGCGCCTCTGAACCCTTTGCAAGCAGACGTTCACGGGGACGCTCGGTTTGGGGCCAGTGGGCAATCCCTCTCCTGTGGTCTTTCGTATCCGCCATAAATCCTTGGCTGGACAAAAAATTGACGGCCCGGACGCTTTTGTACCGTCAAAGAAGCCGATATTGCCGACCTAAGATAACTACGTAGCTTATAACCTATTGAAATACCAACAAGTGACAATTTGGTGCAGCTCTTGCTTAAGTTCGCCCCCAGCAATGCATGTCGCCACCCTAGGAGGAGTCAATGGAATGTCCGAAATGTAAGGGTATGATGATGTTAGAGCGGTTTTCAGACTTCTTTCTCGTCTTCTACGCATGGAAATGCATCAATTGTGGAGCCATTATCGATCGCACAATTTCCAACAATCGCAGAAAGAGCCTAGCAGCTCGAGAGTCTCACACGGTCACGACTCGCTAGATTTCTCTCTTTTTCGGGCTCGGTAACCGAGCCCCTAAAGAGGGACGGTTGATCGTTCGGGTCCCATCCTTCCCTCACTCACGATAGCCTCTGTATTATAGTCCTCTTCTATCTGCACGGTCAAAAGATGACCGAGTCCCCTTCCATACATTCGCGAATCATTTCTGGCTCTCTCCATGTTGTGATGTTCCTCTCCCTTCATTCATCCTCAATTCCTTGACCCCCACAAAAACGCTATGTTACAGTTCGTTTCTCAAGGTGATGTTAGCGAATATGCGTGTGATCGCGGGCACCCATAGAGGTCGGCGACTCAACGCACCACGGACCGATCATCTGCGTCCAACCTCAGATCGAGTCCGGGAGGCTCTGTTTTCAATTCTCAGGAATCGGCTGACGAATAGTCGCTTTTTAGACCTCTATGCCGGAACAGGCGCCGTGGGAATAGAAGCCGTAAGCCGAGGAGCGACCCACGTTACCTCCGTCGAATCTGACAGAGAAGCCTTGAAGCTCATTCAGCAGAACGTTCAGATCTGTCAGATCGGTGATGCACTCTCTATGCGGGCTCAAGCCGTCGAAGATTTTCTAGACGACCCTACTCAATGGAACGGTCCTTACGATATTGTTTTTGCCGACCCCCCCTATTCTGACGCCCGAGAGTTTTCAGCATTGCTTTCCAAGCTACAAACCGAACAGCTATTTCATGTCGACTCATGCCTGGTTATCGAGCACGCCACCAGAACCACCTTACCCGTATCCCTAGGACCCACGCAGTTCCTGCGTCGATATCGATACGGAGATACCACCCTCTCTGTCTACTCCTGGCCCAACGCTGAGCAACCATGAAGATCGGCATCTACCCCGGCACATTTGATCCTGTTACTCACGGCCACACGGACATCATCACCCGCAGCCTCCGCGTCTTTGATAAGGTGGTCGTGGCCGTGGCTCCAAATCCTTCTAAGCATCCGCTCTTCAATTTGGCGGAGCGCCTTGCTATGGTGCAGCTGGTCATGAAAGGTCTCGAGCAAGTCGACGTGACGCCGTTTGATGGCTTGTTAGTAGATTATGTCGAACGGTCAGACGCCCATGCAATCATCCGAGGATTACGGGCCATTTCGGACTTTGAACACGAATTTCAGATGGCATTGATCAATCGCAAACTTGCCAAGACAGTGGAGACCGTGTTCTTGATGCCGAGCGAGGAATATTCGTACCTATCTTCGACCATCATCAAGGAGGTCGCGCGACACGGAGGGAACTTAACTGAGTTTCTCCACCCAGAAGTCGCTCGACGCCTACACGATCGCATCGGGAGTCTCAAACCATGAAGCTTGCTGCCCGAGTCAGCCGCATCGCACCTTCCCCTACGCTGGCGATGGCTGCCAAAGCGAAAGCCATGGCGGCACAAGGGGTGGATGTCATCGACTTTTCGGCCGGTGAACCAGACTTTGACACACCTGAGCCGGTCAAGGCTGCAGCCGAAGAGGCGATTCGCAGTGGATTTACAAAATATACGCCTTCGTCCGGAATCGATGAGTTGCGCGGGGCGATCGCAGACAAGCTGCAGGCCGAGGTTGGAGTGCGCTATGACAAATCTCAGGTCCTGGTTTCCTGCGGGGCCAAACACTCGTTGTACAACCTGGCCGAAGCTCTACTCGAAGCAGGCGACGAGATCATCATCCCAATCCCCTACTGGGTGTCTTATTCCGATCAAGCGCTCTTGAACGATGCCACGCCGATCCTGTTGGCGACCACTGAAGACGAAGGGTACGCGGTCCATACCGCCGCCCTGGAACGACTCATCACCCCTCGGACCAAAGCCATTATCGTCAACAGTCCGTGCAACCCGACCGGTGCAGCCTATGATCGTGCGACGCTGGTGGAGATTGCATCGGTTGCGGTACGGCACGATCTTCTCGTGATTTCCGACGAGATCTACGAAAAGATCCTCTACGATGGTACGATCCATGTCAGCATTGCCTCCTTGGGACCGGAGATTGCTGCTCGAACGGTCATTATCAATGGTGTCTCAAAGGCTTATGCGATGACTGGGTGGAGGATCGGTTACGCGGCCGGGCCTAAGGAACTGATCACGGCGATGGCCAACATTCAAAGCCAGAGCACCTCTAATCCGTGCTCGATTGCCCAGAAAGCGGCAGTTGCCGCATTACGTCTAGGAGACCCGTTCACCATAAAAATGGTGGAAGAATTTTCCCGTCGCCGGGCCACAATCGTAAATGGGTTGAACAAGATTTCCGGTCTATCGTGTCGGATGCCACAGGGGGCATTCTACGCTTTTCCCAATATCAAAGGAATATTGGGAAAACAGGGGCCATCGGGTATGCTGAAGACTCCGAACGATGTGGCTCAATACCTGCTGAACGAAGCCCAAATCGCAACGGTGCCTGGTGAGCCGTTTGGCAGTAGAGAGCACCTTCGGCTATCGTATGCCACCAGTATGACAAACATAATCAGAGGTCTTGAACGCCTCGAACAGGCGTTTGCGAAATTAACGTGACCTCTACTACGATCTGGTGAAAGAACAGCGCACAAGGGAGGAAAGCCGTGCCGATCTACGAATATCAGTGTGAGGAGTGTGCCTACCGCTTTGAAGTGAAGCAGAGCATGAAAGACGATCCCATCTCCACCTGCGAACGATGTGGGAAGGCCGTGCGGCGACTGATTTCCTCGCCGGGAATCATGTTCAAGGGAAGCGGCTGGTATGTGACCGACTACTCCGAGAAGCTGAAACCTCCATCAAGCTCAGGTAGTGAGACCGGTGGAACGGGCACGGGCGAGAAAAAAGAAACAGCAGCCCCTCCTTCAGCAAGCACAACACCGTCGACTCCGGCAGCGGCACCTGCGACAGCACCCACCACCAGTTCATCCACCGCTGCACCGAGCACGACAACGACCCCCTCTTCATCGTAATGGCGTAAACCGAGCTACCGCACACCGCCCCCTTTTGACGCAGCTTTTTTCCCGAGCGGCGCCTTAGGGGCAGGATTGACCTTCGATTTTGCCGGCGTTTTCCGCTGCGCTGCTTTGGATGACATCGACTTCACAGTTTTTGCTCGGACCACATCCAACTGTTTCTGGAGGCTCATGATCATCGCGGTCTTCTCGCGATTCATCCGATTCAGTTCATCCATCTGACTCTGGACTTCTTGCTTGGCCTTCGATAAGTCCATGACCTGACCTTGCAGCTGAGCCTTTTCCATCGCCAGCGTTTGCGTTTCCGATCGCATCTGTTCGATCTGAGCCTGTAAGGCCGGCGGCCAATAGTCACACCCAACGAGGCTCAGTATGAGGCCAAACCCAAAAACCGTGTAGAGTCTGTGCATCCGATGACTGTGCATCGTCATCATCTCCGCTCCCCTTTCGTCGGTCTGGATTGAGACAAGCTGCAGTTTCGGCAAGTGGGTCTTGCAACTATCTTTTCGTCAATTGAATGACATCATTGTAACAGATTGCTCGTGATCGACATCGAGGAAGATCGGCCCCGGCTATTCGGATCTAGAACTGACGCACATCTGAAGGGCGCACTGGGAGCGAGGATGCTGGCGCAGTTGTGAATGGGGTTGGCTAAGAGAGAATGGTTCAGAGGGGTGTGAATCGGGTCAATTGTACGTCTTGAGGGCACGATGCGCGATATCCGTCCGGAAATGGCAGCCTTCGAAGGAGATCGTTCTCACAGCCTGATAGGCTTCGCGCTGTGCGTCCGAGAGAGTTGGTCCTCGACCTAAAATGCCGAGCACCCGACCTCCCGCCGTGACGATCTCGTTCTCTCGCTGAGTCGTCCCCGCGTGAAACACCACGGAGGCCGCTGATGCGGAGATGGTTGAGGAGAGGCCGTGAATCGTCACACCGTGCCGGTAGGAACCGGGATAGCCTCCCGACGCCATGACGACACACACCGCAGCATCGCGATGCCATTCAACCACGAGTTGGTCCAGTCGATGTTCGACCACAGCGTCGAGGACATCAAGCAGATCGGTTTTCAGCAACGGCAACACAACCTGAGTTTCAGGATCGCCCATACGAGCATTGAATTCCAACACGTACGGCGTTCCCTTGACGACCATCAATCCGGCATACAGGACACCCTGAAATGGAGAACCAAGCCGAGCCATCGCATCGACCATCGGCTGCAGGACTTCACGCGTGACGCGAGCACGAAGTTCAGGCGTTCCCAGTGGAGCAGGGCAATAGGCACCCATGCCTCCCGTATTCAACCCCGTATCACCATCACCGACTCGCTTATGATCTTGAGCCGACGGCATCGGCACCACCGTCCGACCATCCGTGAACGCCATGATCGTCAATTCTTCGCCGTCGAGAAACTGTTCGATCAAGACCTGTTTCCCGGCTTGGCCGAAGACCGCCTTCTCCATCGCGTCCACGATTGCCTGCCGAGCTTGATCACGAGTGGTCGCGATAATAACCCCTTTCCCCTGTGCCAGCCCGTCTGCCTTGATCACGACCGGCAGCTCATGACGCTCAACATAGGCGAGCGCGTCGGCAACCTTCTCGAAACTCTCAGCATGAGCAGTTCTGATCTTGGCTTGAGCCATGACATCTTTTGAAAATATTTTGCTCGCTTCCACGCGAGCTGCGTTCTTGGTCGGCCCAAAAATCCTGAGTTTGGCTTTGCGGAATTCGTCAACGATGCCCAAGGCAAGCGGCACCTCAGGCCCAACCACCGTCAGGTCAATCTTCTCTTGAAGCGCGAAGTCTTTCAGACCGCTGATATTGTTCACCGTCATCGACACACAGGTTGCCGACGACGCGATTCCCGCATTACCCGGGGCACAATAGAGGACCGGCTTGCGTGGACTCTGGGCGAGTTTCCAGACGATCGCATGTTCCCGCCCACCGCTGCCGACAACAAGAATCTTCATGAGTTCTCTTTCACTCTAAAAAAGGCGGTAGCTCGAAATAACCTCTCGCAACAATCCGGGCAGGTAGTCTGCCAAGCTTTCTATTGGCATGAGGAAGCTTAAACAGGTCATCCAACGAGGCCGCTAGGAGTGAGAGGCCCGAAGCGTACTGGGTGGAGGTACGATGAGGGTCTCGAACGACTGAACACGAAGTTGGGAGCCTGTTTCAGCAACCGATTAGTGGCGGAAGTGGCGCATGCTCGTCAAAATCATCGCCATCCCATGTTCATCTGCCGCCTTCACTACTTCGGAATCTCTAATCGATCCACCCGGTTGAATGACGGCCGTAATACCAACTTCGGCAGCGGCATCGAGACCGTCACGGAACGGAAAGAAAGCGTCCGAGGCCATGACACAGCCCTTCACCGGCATTTGGGCCTTCATCGCTGCTAACTTGACGGAATCCACCCGGCTCATCTGTCCTGCTCCAATGCCGACGGTCTGGCCTGATTTAGCGTAGATGATGGCGTTGGACTTGACGTGTTTGCAGACTTTCCATGTAAACGCGCAGGCGGCATATTCCTCATCGGTCGGCTTCCGAATGGTCGGCACGGAAAGCGCGCGAAGATCCGTCAAGACGCCGAGGTCGCGATCTTGTACGATCAACCCGCCGACCAATTTCTTCAGATCGACGCCTTCCTGTTTCACCTTCGTCAATGGCCCCACATCCAGAAGACGGAGGTCCTTCTTTCGCTTGAGTTCGGCCAACGCATCCTCGGCAAACCCGGGAGCGATGACCACCTCAACGAACGTGGAGGTGATTTCTTTGGCCGCAGCGATATCGACGACCCGGTTGAAGGCGATCACACCGCCGAAGGCCGACACGGGATCCGTTTCTCGTGCTTTGACATAGGCCTCCGCCGGCGTTTCGCCGAGCGCCACACCGCAAGGGTTGTTGTGTTTGATGATCGCAACGGTCGTCTCGTCGTATTCCTTGACCAACTCCAACGCGGAATTCGCGTCGAGAAAATTATTGTAGGACATGGCCTTCCCATGAAGGATCTTGCCTCGTGAAACAGCAGGCTCGTTGTTGTTGAGTTCACGGTAGAAGGCGCCCTGCTGGTGAGGGTTCTCTCCATAACGAAGTGTTTCAGCCAATTCAAACTGTAGAGACAACACTTTTGGAAACTTCACTTCCCCGCCTCGCACCTGCTTTTCAAAATAGGCGGCAATCAAGCCATCGTAGCGCGCGGTATGTTGGAACACCTTCAAGGCCAGCTCACGGCGTAGCGCCGCCGTCGCGGTGTTGCCTTTCACCGCATCAAGGACTCTCGAATAATCGGCCGGATCCACAATCACCAGGACATCGTCGTGATTCTTCGCGGCCGATCGCAGCATCGACGGTCCGCCGATGTCGATATTTTCGATGGCGTCCTCGAATCGACAGTCGGGCTTCGCGATCGTTGCCTCGAATGGGTAGAGATTCACCACGACGACATCGATAGGACCGATTCCATGTTGGTTCATCTGCTCCACATGGGTGGTGAGCGAACGCCGGCCGAGTAAGCCTCCATGAATTTTCGGGTGCAACGTTTTCACTCGTCCTTCGAGAATCTCGGGCGAACCGGTATAAGCAGCAACATCCATGACTTTCACACCGGCGTCGCGCAACGCCTTTGCCGTTCCTCCGGTGGACAGGATTTCCGCGCCAAGCGCTTCCAGTCCCTTGGCCATCTCGATGACTCCCGTCTTATCCGAAACACTGATCAACGCCCGCTTGATGCCCATGGTGGGTACTCCTCCGAAATGTGTACAGATATGAAATAGTTATGTCGACGACGAATACCAAAGGCGGGCGAAGGATAACAAATGGATCAGGTAAGTTCAAGGCGACTTATGGGGCGATCTCCCTCAGCTGAAATACAGTCAGATGGGCTCTGTGTCAGGGTCTTCCGGAAGGGTCTCCCCTGCACTCCAATCACATGATATTTCCCAGCCCCTAGACTAAACGGAGGTATCATTGACGTTGAGGTCATCAATCGGGTAACGTCTGGAGCACTATGAAGCGCCCGACATTCCCCTACCTATAATCACTTTAACCAAGGAGGTGTGCCATGCTGGCTGGCCGATTGGTGAAACTGATCGAGAAGAACTCCGAGCAGCTAGCCCGAGAGCTCAGCGAAAAAGTGTGGAACTCTCCACGCTGCAGCGATCTCCACAAAGTCCCTCCGGATGAGCTTCGAGCTCGTACCCGCGAGATCTACGATAACCTGAGTAATTGGCTGATGCACATGACCGAGGCCGAGATTGAACAGCGCTACACAGAGCTGGGTGCGCGCCGGGCTGCACAGGGCGTGGCCTACAGCCACTTCCTCTGGGCCATCACCGCTACCAAAGAACACATGTGCGCTTTCGTTCAACGAGAGGGTTTGTCTGACAGTGCAATAGAGCTCCATGGGGAGCTGGAGCTGATGCACCTCCTGAACCAATTCTTCGATCGTAGCCTCTACTACACCGCTGTAGGCTACGAACGTGAGCGTGCTCGCATTGGGACGGGCCTCAAGAGACGCAAGGAAGACCATCAGAAAGTGTATCTATAAAGTTCGTATCAGATTTAGGAACTTGTGTCACCCACAGTACGGGAGGGCTCACCGCACGATCGTGGGCCCATCACCACCTCCCCAGAAGTTTCCATTACTCGGTCGCGAGCTTCCTTCGATTAGCCTCACCCACATCTACTGATAGCCGTTTGACGGATGGCCGGGCGCAGCCGCCCTTCTATCGAGATCGAAGTTGAACTGCGCATACAACGACACAACTATCAGCTCAGGAGAAAACTTTAGACGCGTTACTGGAGGAACAGCAGCAGGCAAGCATACCGAAGAATTGTCTAAGCTACCGGAAGTCGAACCAATCAATCAAGGACTATCTCATAATCGTTTCAAAACTCTTGATCTCCTTCTTTCGAACAAGCTAGTCTTGCGCTGAATAGAGTAGGTGCACGATGAGATTCTTGCTCGCCGTCATCCTGGGGCTCCTTCCTCTCAATACACAAGCCGCGTCATTCGACCGCACGAACATTCTCGAACCTGGCTCATGCGCGGCAACCGATCTATCCGGCGAAGAGTCGTATGTCGCTCCGCATGGTCTTTCTGATGAGGTACGGCGTTCTTGGAATCCTTACCGCCCTGCCTCCCCGACCAATTTTGAAACGCTCATCGGACCGTACCTGTCTGTCCAAGGGCGAGAGGGTGTTGTTCTCTACAGCCCACTTTCTTCACCGACCTCTGATGTGCGCAACGGCGAATTGAGTAAGATGGCCCCAGTCGACAATCGCAAGGCAACCGGGCACTCTTCAACACAAAGCTTTTCAGGCATGCCCGCAGCTCCTGCCGATTGGCTCAGAGACACACATTCTCACTCTGTTGGTCGCGATTTCAGCAAATCTTTGTAGAAAGAGAGGCCTCTACCTACAAACCAATTCAGGAGGGAGGATCCGCGATGGGACATTATAAGATCGGGCTCATCATTCCCCATC
>CABVRV010000057.1 GCA_902500755.1 uncultured Nitrospira sp. | reverse complement strand
GTGAGTTCCATCGATTTGAGTTCAACTGAGAACAATCGCTCTAGCCCTGGACTTTCGAGGATTGGATGCCTACACTGCCTGTAGACCAGGAGCAACATCGCGCTTGCTGGAGTAGGCAAGACGTGTTCAGATACGGAGGTTACCTATGAAATATCGAATCGCCTTGTACAAATCAGAAGAGGGCTATGCCGTCTCTGTTCCTGGCCTCCCCGGGTGTTGGTCGCAAGGCGTGACTGAGCAAGAAGCCATCCAAAATATCCAGGATGCTATCCGCGAGTACTTGGCTGCCGTTGACGACGAAATCAAGGGACAAGATGTGCGTGAGATAGAAGTCGCGGTGTAGCGTTGCCTAAACTTCCCGGAATTAATCATCTTGATGCCAAACGTGCGCTCGAGAAAGCCGGCTATCGGGTGGTCCGCCAGAGCAAGCACATCGTGATGAGCAACGGCCAGCGAATCGTCACGATCCCTCGTCACAATCCTGTCAACGCCATCACCATGGGCGGAATCGTCCGTGATGCCGGTTTGACCGTTGATGAGTTCAAGGCGTTGCTATAAACGATCAACGGTTCAGAGAACCAGCTCTGACACTGAAGACGCTCGGGCTGACAACGTGGGGGCGCGTCTTGCTAGTATGGCTGTACTGCGTTTTCACAAACTTCGATACTCGTGATGGTTACAACAGTCACCATGAGTTGTTCCGCAGCCTGCTAGGGTGTCTCCGGCGTTGCACTTGGGGGCTGATCGTCGCCGAGCCACTGCTTATACTTCTTGTAGTGCTCGACCTGCGCACTGCGTACCCAGTTTTCTCGTTGGATGCGCCCCCCAAAGTTGGGGAGGAGGAACTCGAATTTGTCGATGTCCGCCTGGTTCCAGGTTGCCACCTGGCTGAACCAGAAGACCCCCCGCTTGTGCAGAAACCGTTCTAACGCCGGCCCAACCCCACGTATGTGTTTCAGATCATCGGGCAACTGGCCGACCGCTTGTCCCTGATCCGACGGCTCAACAGCACCGGCAGGGTCCAGATCCCCGGCTGGTTCGGTGATTGTTTCAACCGGCACGTCCCCATTCTGCACGATAATCTGGTCAGCAGGAGTTTCGACCCGCCTCTCGACGACCTTCTCACTGACCTGTGAAGACGCGGCTTGGAGCTGATCGATCGGTGTCTGAACAACTGGACTCTCACTCGGAGGCTCACCGTCGCCGAGCCACTGCTTATACTTCTTGTAGTGCTCGACCTGCGCACTGCGTACCCAGTTTTCTCGTTGGATGCGCCCCCCAAAGTTGGGGAGGAGGAACTCGAATTTGTCGATGTCCGCCTGGTTCCAGGTTGCCACCTGGCTGAACCAGAAGACCCCCCGCTTGTGCAGAAACCGTTCTAACGCCGGCCCAACCCCACGTATGTGTTTCAGATCATCGGGCAACTGGCCGACCGCTTGTCCCTGATCCGACGGCTCAACAGCACCGGCAGGGTCCAGATCCCCGGCTGGTTCGGTGATTGTTTCAACCGGCACGTCCCCATTCTGCACGACGACCTGGTCAGCAGGAGTCTCGATCCGCTTCTCGATGACCCTCTCACTGACCTCCAGCAACAGGGCCCGGAACTCAGCCATCTGCGCACGAAGATCGGTGATCACAGCCATCTCGCCTTCCAACGCCTTGATCCGGGCCAGCTGCTCTGGATTGTCGACCGGCACCAACACCCGCCCTTCGCTACTCCTCCCCCCAGCCTGTGAAAACATGGTTTGGAGCTGAGCGATCTGCGGTAGCAGCCCAGCAATCACGGCCACCTCGCCTTCCAGCGCCTTGATCCGGGCCAGGTGCTCCGGACTGTCGATCGGCCGATCGACGACCTTCTCCACCGGGACTTCCACACGTTTCACCACTACCCGTTCGACCGGGACCTCAACCCGCTTCTCAACCGTTCGCACCTCTGGCGGTTGATTGGCGAGCATTGTGACCTTGGCCTTGAGGCGGTCCACCTCACGACGCTTGTCATTCATCACTGGCCCCAGCACCACACCCTTGATCCCCCACCCAAGGAAACCGGCTCCCACCATCGTCCAGAGCCAGCATGTCCAGTCCCCAGACATCATGGCTGCTCTCCTCGACGCAGATACGGGCGGCGATGGTGGTGGCGAAGGCGGCGCAATGATGTTCGGAGCCGGTTGAGGAATTTCATCCGGCTGCACCAAGGCAACCGGTGATGGTGACGTCATCGACCCTTTACCACAGAAGATGAACGTCATACTAAGGATGAATACCCCGAGGAGTGCCAGGAACGGGTCTTTACCCTGCATAACAGTCACTTTGGCCTAAGGAAAGCAAATGAGCACGTTACAGCAGAATATTGCGGTATAGGGAAAGCCGTCAAGGGGTTGGTTTGATCGTTCAATTATAGATTGAATTGGATGGGATGCTGGAAACCGTCTTCCCCACGATACTCTGAGTCAGGACACCACGATGCTTCAGGTCCTCGATGATACCACTTATAGCATCACCACGATCAGTGGGGCCCATTAGGGCGACATCACTACTCTCGGCCAATTCAGTTAGGCGGAATTCCCTGCAGAAGCACTTGCATTTTATGGTTTACTAGGCCACGATAGCAGTGCGGATGAGGGGGATTGCAATTCCGTAAGTCATTCAGGAATTATGTTGCCGTGAGATTTCGGTGCTGGATAAATCTACTCATTGTCTCCTTGGTTCTACGTGATGGTATTGATGGTATTAGAGAGAATTTGCAGCGAAGAGGTTGATCCATGCTGAATCATCTCAAATCCCATGTCGTGGCTTATAGCCTCGCCGCCGTGGTGGCCCTCTTCTTCGCCGGGCAGGCGGTGCTATGGTCCTCCCAGCACGAGACAAATCTAATCCAGCCACAGTCGGTTGAAGCTGCAGTCGACCCGGCCTCGGCAGAGAAGTTGGCGAAGCTGGATCAGGAGAACCAACAGCTCCAGGAACAGAATGGGCAGCTTCACACACAGAATAACCAACTCAACACGCGGAATAACCAACTCTACGCACAGAATGACCAACTCCAGGATCAGAATGGCCAGCTCCGCCAGCAAAATAACCAGCTCACCCGACAGATCAAACAGCTCCAAGATGTCATTAAGGAAAAAGACGCACTGGCGGCAACCCAGACACGCGAGCTCGGGCTGCGGCACCAGCAATTAGCCAACTATGAGCAGGCCTTGGAGGCCATGAAGGCACAGACACCGATGGTTGAGCAGGCTGTGCGCAAGCAGACCAAGACAGATGCGGGACTGGTGAAACTGGCGCGGGAAACGTTGGGCGTAGAGGTCGAGGTGAGGGAATGCCGATGAGCGATGATTCGATCGACCATCGAACGAGTGTCGTGGCATTGAAAGACTCTACGCCGATTCGACCACTTCCTGAGACTACGCGCGACATCTTACGCTCTCACGCTGTTCATCGTGCTGGCGTTGACTCGAATTGTAGGAAATATGATCTGAATTTGGTACGTCAAGGTGGAGGAACGTATACCATGATCTACCTGTTGCTTACCTTACTCCTGCTCCCTGCCGTCGCCGAAGCCGGCGAGAAAGTCGTCGCGGTGCCTCGTGATCAGTTCGTCAAAGTGTTGGCTGAGGTCCAGCAGAACAAGCAGCTCCTGACCGAGTCAGGAAAGCTGTTGGCTGAGTACAAGGACATGTTTGAGAAGCAGAAAGCCTATGTGGAAACACTGGAGGGGCTGAACGAGAACCGAAAGCAAGAGAGTGAATTGCTGCAACAACAAAACACGGCGCTCAACGAGCAGCTCGAGGCTGAGCGGAAGCGGAAAGAGGACTTGGCCTGGCATGAGAAGGCGCAGTGGGCGGGGTATGGAGCAGCGGTTCCAACGGCAATTATCATTCTGCGGAAGCTGGTCTTTAAATTTTAAGCGTCGGAGTCAGCGCCTGTCTTGACACTCAAGCGGACTGACTCGTGACCACTCACCACAGCATCCCGTTCTTTACCACCGCATTCACGATGGCCAATAGTTTCCACGTTCAGACCATCCAGTCCACCCAGACGGCTCCGCCGCCATTCGACTTAGATTGAATACTGAAAGATCGGCTTCGCTCCAATGGCCTGGGCCAGGACGCCCCGACGTTTCAATTCGTCGAGGATGCGAGCGGTAGCGGCGTCGAAATCTGTGGGTCCCGAGAGAACGACATCGGTATTCGGCGGTGGTTCTTCTTCCGTCTTGCTCATGTGTACAGCGATCACCGGCGCGGGGTGGACCAGGGTCCTGATCGCCTGTGAGGACTCACGATAGGCCAACCCGAAGGGATTCGTCGTAGACACCACGATGAGGCCGGTGTCGGTGAGGAGGCGGGCTACTTCGCCATAGCGCCTGGCCATTTCGGTGGTCTGTCCACGCTCTTCTTCACTCAGATCGGCATCGAGTCCACGGCGGAGATTTTCTCCGTCCAATAGGTAGGCATGCCGTCCGTCTGCGACGAGACGTCCTTCGAGATTCCTCGCCAGGAACGATTTTCCGGTATGCCGCCCTCCGGTAATCAGGACAACGGCTGCACGATGGCCGTACTGTTGCGCACGGTCCTCCACCGTTACTTCGCCCTTCACCCATGCGAAATCACGCCGTCTGGCTTCTTCACGGAGAAACTCCTGATCATCATGGACCAATTCGGTGATGATGCCGCCGCCGGCAATATCGTATTCGTCCACCAGAACGAACCGCCCAGTGGCCTCGAACGACGCCGACAGATCGAAGGCAACCGGAGCCTTTGTGCGCAAGGTCAATTCGGCCACTTGATTCTTATTGACGGTACTGCTGCCCTGTTGCTGGGCCAGGTCCATCGTATCGATGATCCGATGGATCAAGGCGACTTCGCAGTCCACTTCCTTCGTCGCCACGCGCAAGAGATATTTGCGCCCTTTTTCCAGCGGCCGCTTCCCCAGCCAAAACAGATTGGCCCGAAAGGCGGTGGAAACAGATGGAAGATGTTCTTGATGGGAGGCAATTTCACCCCGCTCCACAAAGATTTGCTCATCGAGCGTCACGCCGATCGATTGGCCTGCCTGGCCCTCGGTTGGTTGCGGCTCGATATTGAACGCTTCCACTGTCCGAATGTTCGCCCGCTTGTTCGAGGGCGAGAAGACGAGGTGATCACCCACCTTGAGCCGGCCGGCTGTAATGCGACCGGTAATGATACGGCGTGCATCGAACTTATACACGTCTTGCACGGAAAGTCGCAGGGGTTGCTCCGAACGAGCCGCTTCCTTGCTGAACGCACTGAGCGTGTCCAAGACCGTGGGGCCGCCGTACCAGGACATCGTCGCACTGCGATTCGCAATGTTGTCGCCGAGTTTAGCGCTCACTGGAATGAACTGCGACGGCACGGCTTTAAACTGCCCTAAAAACTCTCGATACTCTTTCTCAATTCCGTCGAACACATCCTGCCGGTAGCCGACGAGATCCATCTTGTTCACGACCACCGCAAACTGCCGGACGCCCAGCAACGACAAGAGGTACCCATGCTTCTTCGACTGTTCCTTGACCCCTTCCAACGCATCAATGAGCAGAAGCGCCGCCTCAGCACGCGCGGCGCCGGAAATCATATTCTTGAGGAACTCCTTATGCCCTGGAGCATCGATGATGATGTATTGACGCTCCTTCCACATGAAAAACGTGCGAGCCGTATCGATCGTAATTCCCTGCTCCTGTTCCTCCAAGAAGGCGTCGAAGAGGAACGCATATTCGAATTCCTTCCCCTGTTGCTTGCAGATCGCCTGCACCTTTTCCAACTTGCCATCGGGCAGTGAGCCGGTATCGGCATAGAGGCGGCCCAGCAACGTGGACTTGCCATGATCCACATGGCCGACGATCACGATGTTCAAATTCTCAGGCGGCTTGATTTCGGTCATCGTCATTTTCATTTACCCTGCAGAATGCTCACACGGGAGACCGACGAGGCCGCAGGTGAGAAACAACCGGAGGTGTACTTCATTCCACCCGCCCACCCCCAAGCTGCCAAGACAGCTTGTTTCCCGTGTGAGCACATTGAGAATTGTTTCGATCCGAGAACGAAGCTGGATGCTCGTTTCAGCATGGTGTCTACATGTATCCATCTTTTCGCAGTAGTTCCATCCCTCGCCCTTCGTCTTGCGCTCGTCCTGACCGTTCGGCCACGGTCGTGCGGCGAAGTTCTGCGATGATGTCGTCCACACTCTTGGCAGTCGATTTGATCGGCGAGGTGCAGGGTGCGCACCCCAGACTGCGATAGCGTGTGCCGTCGCCCCTATCGAGATACAAGTCGATGAAGGGAATATTTTCGAGCTTGATGTATTCCCAAATATTGATTTCTGTCCAATCCAGCAATGGGTGGATACGAATGTGCGTACCGGGTGGAAATGTTGTCTTGTATTGATCCCACAGCTCAGGCGGTTGATCCCGAAAATCCCAGTCGCCGTGTTTATCCCGTGGAGAAAAATAGCGCTCCTTGGCTCTTGTCCCCTCTTCGTCGGCCCGGACGCCGAGGATCACGCCGGTGTACCCCTTGTTCTCTAGCAATTGCTTGAGGCCGTTCGTTTTCAGTGCGGTACAACATTCGACTCGACCCATCGTATGGTTCATGCCCGCCGCCAACGCTTGCTTGTTCTGGCCGACGACCAAATTCAATCGCCATTCGCGGGCAAGCCGATCCCGGTACTCAATCATTGCTGGAATCTTGTAGCTGGTATCGACGTGGAGCAGTGGAAACGGCACATGCCCAAAGAACGCTTTCCTGGCCAGCCAGAGCAAGACGGTTGAGTCCTTGCCCATCGACCACAGCATGCCGAGATTGTCGAAGTGCTTATAGGCTTCTCGAAGGATATAGACGCTTTGATCTTCAAGCTGCCGAAGGTGTTGCATATCTCGTAATCCTTCTCATCCTTCCGGCCCTATGCCGCGACCGGAGTTCGCACAAGCTCATCAAGCTTGCGGGCTGCTGCCCCACTCTCAAGTGCCGCGCGCACAGTCGGGTAGCAGGTCGACAACGACGATCCTTTCCCTGCGGCATACAGGATCATTGCCGCGTTCATGAGTACCCACTCTTTCGGCCCTCCCGGCACTCGGTTCTGAAGAATGCGGCGGAGCAGATCGGCTTCCTTTTCACGCTGGTCGGGTGGGAATCCTGCCATGTCCCGTGATGAGACAAGCGCCAACCCAAAGTCTTTTGGAGCGACTCCCAGCGGCGTGATGCGTTCACCGCGTAACTCCAGCACCCGTGTCACCATCGAAGCGGATAACTCAGGATCGCCTTCGACACCACGGATCACGAGCGCTCGGGGACATCCCAGCAAGCTCAGGGCTTCGGCGGTTTTTTCAAAATGTGGCGGGTGCGACAACCCGACGAGTTGCACCGCGGCCCGAGCTGGGTTGAGTAGTCTGGCAATCGGATGGAACACGTTTCTGACACCAAACTCCTGACGCATCTCCAAAAATCTGAAGACCGGCGGATGATACAGTCCGATATCCAAGTAGGCGAAGCCCTTCCGGTTCACATCCTCCGTCACCGACTTGGGATCGGCATCAACCGGGACACCCAATGCTTTCAAGACACCCGCACTGCCGGGCCGACCAGGAATACCATCGTAGCCGTGCATCAAGACGGCCGCGCCAGCTGCAACGGCGACAATGGACGCGGCAATAAGCGCGTGAAACGTATCCTGCTTCCCCGCGTAGCTCGGCACATCAACCAGGGCGAGGTCCCGCGAGACGGCGAGCGGCGGCACATACTGTCTCGCTGCAGCAGTCAACGCAGCCAATTCCGTCACCGATTCGGTCTTGAACCGCATGGCAATGAGAAAGGCCCCGACTTGTGCCGGTGTCGCCTCCCCCTCGATCAACGCCTTCATGGCCTGTTTGCACTCCTCCCAGGTGAGATCCTTGGAGGCCTTAGGACCTTTGGCAATCTTGGCGAGAACATCTTGAATCGGCATGTTACGCCTTATGGAGTCCACACTCGGTTTTGGCAAAATTCTTCCAGCGTCCAGCTCGCTGATCGTCGCCAGGCGCCACGGCAGCGGTGCAGTGCGTGCATCCGATGCTGGGATAATTCTGATCGTGCAGCGGGTTATAGGGAACTTCGTAGACTGTAATGTAGGTCCAGACATCAGTCCACGTCCATCGGGCCAGCGGGTTGACTTTAACCAATTTGAATTTCTCGTCCCACTCGATCAAGCCAGCATTAGCTCTGGATGGTGCTTGGTCGCGCCTAATTCCGGTTATCCACGCTTCGTACCCTTGCAGAATTCGAGTCAGGGGTTCGACCTTCCGCAGCTGGCAGCAGCGATCCGGCTCCCGTGCCCACAACGCATCGCCGTAGTCATCCGCCTGTTTCTGTGGTGTCAGTAATGATTTCACTTGGATAACCTGGGCCGGCTTGAGGCTATATCGTTCAATTACTCGATCTCGTGTGGCATAGGTCTCGGGAAACAAAAACTCGGTGTCGAGATAGAACAACGGGATCGATGGGTTGAAGCGATGCACCATATCGACGAGCACGACGTCCTCCGCGCCGAAACTGCAGGCCAACACAATCTTTCCTGGATATCGGTCGATGGCAGCCGCCACCACCTCTTGAGGCTGCTTCGTCTCAAATGAGGCGCCCCAAGCCTTAAGATCCGCGATGAGTTCACATTGGTCTTTTACTGCCATGGCACCCCAGGCTCTGTCATCCTTCAACCTTCTCAACCAAGATCCGATAATGCGAGGCTTCCGGTTCCAGCGCCTCTTGGATCAGCACCTTATGTCCGTCATTTTTGAGGCTCATGGGCACATTTTTGATCGGCTCACCTGCGTCGAGCCACACTTCTAACTTCTCGCCAGCATCCATCATCTCAAGCTTGAGCTTGGTCTTCACATAATTCATCGGGCACGCTACGCCCCGTAGATCATAGACCGGCGCACCCGTCGGGGCAGGAGCGACTGGTTTTGCTTCAGCTGCGACTGGAGCCGGAGAAGCCTGCTCCACTGGTGTGGCTGATAATTTGAGATCTTTCCCCATCTGATCCGCCGCCGTGCGGCAGGCATCGACGAACCCTTTGGCGAACGCCATCTTCTCACGCGCCGACTCAGCTGACGTCTCCTTCGGCCCTAGATCGCCGACCTTCTTGTTCAATTCTCGATAGATTGAAGGCACGACACCTTTTTGCGCAATCCTGCTGTCGAACTCGCTGAACGTCTCGGAGTCGGTCGATGGCTCAAGTCCTTCAGTCACCAGAAGCGCCTTGGCCGCGGCCAATACCGCTCGATAGGATTTGTTCACTGATACGGAATATTGATGTTTCTCTACCAGTAACTTCGCCTGATAAAGCTCTTGGTCGGCTTCAAGAATGCCGTTCTCGATCATCTCCAGCGCACCACCGGCACATTCGCCTGGCCCAAGATCTTCGAGAATGAATTCTTCTTCGCCTTCCCAGTCGTAATAGAAGGTCGGGTCTTCTTCATAACGCGGCACGATCGTGTACGGGATCAACTCGTCCTTCAACTTGCTCTTCCCGACACGAGCGATGAATTTCGGCAAATTCTCGTGCTCTTGGCGATCCCGCCGATACACGTCGATCAAATGCGAGATTGCCGCCGGAACCGCCTTTGCCGGCAACTTCACCGTCATCTGGCCGATCTTTGCCGTGCCGTTCACCGACCCACCGAGATGCAACTCATAGTGCGGTGCGACGTGATCACCAAGGCGCTTTCCAACCCCATGCAACCCGATGGTGGATATGTGATGCTGTGCACAGGAATTGTGGCAGCCGCTGATTTTGACATCGACTCCCTTCAGATCTTCGGGCACCCGCCCGGCGGGAAATACCTCAGCCAGAGCCCGCGCGAGGCCTTTTGATGAAGTAATACCTAGGCCGCAGGTATCGGTGCCGGGGCAGGCAATAATGTCTTCGACCAGTTCCGCACCAGGATCGGCCAACCCGCGGGAGGCAAGATCTTCATGGAGCTTCGGAACGAGATCAGCGGGAATCCACCGAATCACCATATTTTGATTAATGGTGGTGCGGAGATTACCGTTTGAATACCGCTCGGCCAGATCGGCAACGAAGAGCATCTGGTCGACCGTAATGTCCCCCATGAATAGCTTGATGGCGGCCGTGACATAGCCTTCCTGCTTCTGTTTCACGACATTGGTTCGTTGCCACATCTCAAACGGCGTTTCGTGACCGATCGCATGCGTCCCATTGCTGCGGCCGTTTCCGTTTGTCAGTCCATTTCGGGTTGGCATGATCAGTGGTGTCGGTTCATCCTGGTGCTGAAGGAGCATTAAAGGCCCGTTCTTGGGAAGGGCATGGCCCATCGCCACGTAAGCAGCTTCCCATCGACGCTTGAATTCCTCAAAGCCCAGCTTATCGATCACGAATTTCATGCGGGCTTTGTTGCGGTTTTTTCGATTCCCGAGGGTATCAAACACTTTGATGACTGCTTCGATGCTGGGAATCAGTTCCTCCATTGGAGTGAATTCCCGGAGAAGTTGTGCGACGCGTGGCGCAGAGCCTAATCCCCCGCCTGCCACCATGCGGAATCCGATTGCCCCGTCGGCTCGTTTCACTGCCAGTAAACCGATATCGTGGATCGGTGTCAGGGCACAGTCATGGGCGCAACCAGAAAACGCGATCTTGAACTTCCGAGGCAGACTTTGGTTCAGTGGATTGCGCAAGAGGTGATAGGCGACCGTCTTCGCGTACGAGGTCACGTCGAACACCTCGCCTTGGCACACGCCCGCCAAGTGGCAGGCCGTCACATTCCGCACGGTATTGGCACAGGCTTCCCTGGTGGTCAAACCGACTTCAGCCAATCCCCGCATGATGGTCGGCACATCCTTGAGTTCCACAAAATGCATCTGGATGTCTTGTCTCGTCGTGACATGGCCGACCCCGGTGGCGTAGCGATCGGCAAGTTCAGCCAGACGGCGAAGCTGATTCGCCGTAATACCGCCAAATGGAATCTTGACCCGTACCATCTGCACTCCGGACTGACGCTGGCCGTAAATGCCATATTGCAAACGGAAGGGTTTGAACAGATCGGTGGAGATCTCTCCAGCCAAAGTCCGCAGGGCCTCAGTCTCAAATGTTTCGATTTCCTCCTGGATCGCAGATGGGATCGGATGTGTCGTAATCTTGGGGCGATTGATGGATTCGACCTGGCTCATCGCGCTCTCCTTATCTCCTCAAAGAGAAGAGGCCTTCGTCTCAGATGTGGTACATCGGGTTTTGTTGAGCATCAAGGGTCCGTTGATGCGTTGCTAATTGTTCGATTGTGATGCCTTCAAGCACCTTGCGTTCTGCTTGTTGCACTTGCTCCCATACGTCACCGAGCAGACGCTCAGGCTTTGTCATAGATCGATCATGCGCTCCGTGTCTGACTGAGGATCGATGGAAGACCGGTCCCTCCAATGCTTCGAGTATGTTCGCGATCGACAGGCTTGACGGTTCGCGCGACAACAGATACCCCCCTTGGGCTCCTCGATGACTTTCAACCAAATCAGCATTTTTGAGCGCATGGAGGACCTGCTCCAGAAAACGAATCGGAATGCCCTGTCGCCTTGCAATCGCCCTGGCTTGAATGGGAGACTCTTTCGCATTGATCGCAAGATCAACCGCAGCCATAATTCCGTAAGTGACACGTTTCGACACTTTCATTCTTCATTATTCCGGTAGGAATTGAATACTATATACTGCCCACTTTCCTGATCTGTCAAGTGAGATAACGAGACGTGAGGCTTTAGTGAATCTGTTTCCTAAGTATTCCGATACCGATCCGCTCTATGCCGAAATCTGTAACGGCATGGCACGCGATGAAATTGTTTATTTGCTCTGCATTTCACGCCTGGAGAGAGACGAAGGAAGCAGCTCGAGAGTCGATCACATACGTAAAATCCGATTGACATCGTTTACGCCCTAGGCAATAATCCGCCCTCTTCTTCGGGTGGTGCCTTCATGCCAGTGCCGTCATCCGCATATACTATTCTTCTGCTTACGAGCGATGGGGTTGTACAAGGACAGGTCAGACAAGTCTTCAAAGATGCGTCTATTACCCTCTGCCGAGATGCAACGGCCTTCCGGAAAGAATTGTCTCAACAAGGGTTTGATATCGTCATCGCGGAATCCCGTAGCGGACAGGAACAGCTCAACTCGCTTCAGGATCACCCAGATCTGTCCCGTGCCCTTTTCGTCAATGGCTCACGGGCTGTCCTGAGAAAAACACTAAAAATGATCCAGCTCCAATTGATGAGCTCACCGAATGCCTTGCATCAGAATAAATCCCGTGATGGCTCTCTTGAGAGTTATGTAGAGGCAAAAATGGGAGAGTTCGTCAAAGGCATGAGGAACGGATCGGCAAAAAATCTTCATCCAATCCTCATTTCCGCCGTGGAGCGCCCGCTCATCACGTCTGCTCTCAAGGAGACCCGAGGCAATCAAATACAGGCGGCGGAACTGTTGGGACTCAACCGCAACACGTTGAGAAAAAAGATCATTGATCTGCACATCCCCTTGAAACAAACAAAAGTTAAGGCAAGTCGGAGTGCTTGACGACAGGTTGTCACAACGTGCCGCGAAACTCACTTTCCATATTGCTCTCAACACTCAAGGAGGAGGGATACCATGACAAAGGAAGAGTTGATTGCGAAGATGGCCGCTTCGGCAGGAATCACTAAAGTTGCGGCAGGAACTGCCCTTGAAGCATTCACCGGAGCGGTGACGTCCTCCCTTAAAAAGGGGCAACGAGTCTCCCTTGTCAACTTCGGTACCTTTACGATCTCCAAACGGAAAGCGCGGATGGGAAGGAATCCAAGGACAGGCGAATCGCTCCGAATCCCGGCAGCCAAAGTGCCGAAATTTTCAGCCGGGAAAGAGCTTCGCTCTGCCGTGAAGTAACTGTCTTCACCTAACGAGCGTCCGGCATAAGAGAAAGAAGGGAGTCTTTCTTTGAGATCCCTGATGGAGGACCGTCTCCGTTTCGTTTTCTTGACAGTGTCCCTGACGCTATATTAGCATGCGTCTTTTACTGATGGGCGCGTAGCTCAGGGGGAGAGCGCTACCTTGACACGGTAGAGGTCGACGGTTCAAGACCGTCCGCGCCTACCATGAATCCGCGGCACTGGTATGCCTCTCGTAGGCGCGGTGCCTTTTGTTATTTTTGGCGCCAGAGCAGGTCGGTTTTTCCGCTATGAATATTGCGGTGAAAGACGGTCCGAGCAGAGACATTCAGGTAGGTGAGACTGCGGGAGCGGCCTTGTCTGCATTAGGGATTGCCGGCCAAGATGTCCTGGCGGCCAAGGTCGATGGAGCGGTGGTCGATCTGTCACGGCCTCTTTCTGGTGGTTCAATTATTGAACCACTTCGGTTCGATAGCGTTGAAGGTCGAGAGGTCTATCGTCACAGTAGTACGCATATCATGGCTCAGGCCGTGAAAGAGCTGTTCCCGTCCGCACAGCTCACGATCGGTCCAGCGCTGGAAGACAGTTTCTACTATGACTTCGCCTTTGACCGCACCTTTACACCTGAAGATCTTGAACAAATTGAAGTGCGTGCCGCGGAGATCATTTCTCGCAATCTTCCGATTACACGGAGAGAGTTCTCAAAGCAGGAAGCCATTGATTTTTTTACGGCCAAGGGCGAACACTATAAAGTTGAACTTATTCAAGGTTTTCCAGACGGAGAACCGATCACGGCGTACACACAAGGCGATTTTGTGGACCTCTGCCGCGGTCCTCATCTCCCGACAACCGGCTCCGTCGGAGCCATCAAATTACTCAACACAGCCGGCGCCTACTGGCGTGGCGATGAACGCAATCCCATGTTACAGCGCATCTACGGCACCTCCTTCCCGACAAAGACCGAAGTGGATGCCTATCTCGCCAGGCTGGAAGAGATCAAGCGGCGCGACCACAGAAAAGTCGGAAAAGAATTGGATCTGATCAGCATTCAGGACGAAATCGGCCCCGGGTTGGTGCTCTGGCATCCGAAGGGTGCGGCGGTGCGCCTGTTGATTGAAAACTTTTGGCGAGAACAGCATATCCGCGATGGCTACGACTTGGTGTATTCACCCCATGCCGCTCGCCTTGATCTGTGGAAAACCAGCGGACATCTCGAGTACTACCGCGAGAACATGTTCCCACCAATGAAGCTGGAAGGGAGCGAGTACCAGCTCAAACCCATGAATTGTCCGTACCACATCATGATCTACCAGTCCCATCTGCGGAGCTATCGTGACCTCCCTCTTCGTTATGCCGAACTGGGAACCGTCTACCGCTATGAGCGGACCGGAGTCTTGCACGGGCTCATGCGAGTACGCGGATTCACGCAGGATGATGCCCACCTCTTCTGCCGCCCTGATCAGATGGAAACGGAAGTCAGCCGGGTGTTGGATTTTACGTTTTTTGTGTTGCAGACGTTCGGCTTTCGAGAATTCGAGGTCTTTCTTTCAACACGGCCCAAAGAATCGGTGGGCGGTGATGAACATTGGACGTTGGCGACGAGCGCCTTGGAAGCCGCGCTGAAGGGTCGCAATATCGCCTTTCGACTTGATCCCGGTGGCGGTGCATTTTACGGCCCAAAGATCGATATCAAGATCAAGGACGCCTTGGGTCGGTCGTGGCAATGTTCCACCGTTCAGGTGGACTTCAACAACCCAGAGCGGTTTGAATTAAGTTATATCGGAGAAGATGGGAAAGCCCATCGCCCGATCATGATCCATCGCGCCCTCATGGGTTCAATCGAACGTTTTTTCGGAATTCTGATCGAGCATTATGGAGGCGCCTTCCCGACCTGGCTTGCTCCGGTACAGGCGGTGGTCATGAATATCACCGATCAGCAAGAGGACTACGTCGCCGCCGCGGTCACACGATTGAAGACGGCCGGCTTCCGGGCCGAAGCCGACCTTCGGAACGAAAAGATCGGGTTTAAGATTCGAGAAGCGGAGAAGGCGAAAATCCCCTTCATGTTGGTCGCAGGAAAACGTGAAGTTGAAAGTGGGACATTTTCCGTGCGCGGTCGAAGCGGTTCGAACCTAGGCACTATGACGGCGGCTGAGGTGGTGGATCTCCTGCAAGCCGAGACCAAACATACCCAGCGAGAACTTCAACTCACACACTAGAAAGAGGTGGCCTATCGTCCCCAAATTGCGCGTGAACCGTGAGATCCGAGTGCGAGAAGTTCGGGTGATTGGACCGGAAGGGGAACAACTCGGTATCCTCCAGACCCCGGATGCGTTTCGTCAGGCTCAAGAAGGCGGCTATGACTTGGTCGAAGTGGCTCCTACGTCCGTCCCCCCTGTGTGTCGGATTATGGACTACGGAAAGTATAAGTATGAGTTAAGCAAGAAGGAGCATCAGAGCCGGCGCCATCAAAAGTCCACCCAGGTGAAGGAAATCAAGCTTCGTCCACGGACGGACAAACATGACCTCGAAATCAAAGTTCGCCAGATGAAGACATTTTTAGAAGAAGGCAATAAAACCAAAGTCACCCTCACCTATCGTGGGCGAGAAATGGCGAATCAGGAAATGGGCCGCGCCGTGATGAAGTCGGTGATTGAACAGTTGGCTCAATCCGGCACGATCGAGTATGCTCCTCGTATGGAAGGACGCAGTTTGATCATGATCGTGGCCCCAAAACATTGACGTGTAATGCGGAGATATCCATCAACCAAAGGAATTGTTCGATGAAGGTTAAGACACATTCAGGAACGAGCAAACGATTTACCAAAACAGGAAGCGGCAAAATTGTCCGCCGCAAGGCGGGCAAGCGACACATACTGACCAGCAAGCGGCACGACCGAAAGCGCCGCCTGAGCGGAACAGCAGTGGTGGATTCCACGGTGGTTTCTACATTGAATCGGCTCATGCCGTACGCATAGACGACGATCGTGTAGTGTTGTGAATTTCAAGACCCAAAAGGAGTAAGGAATCATGCCTCGCGCAAAAGGTGGACCAAAAACCAGAGCCCGACGGAAGAAACGGATCAAGCTAGCATCAGGCCAGTACGGCGGAAAGAGTCGGTTGTTTCGATCCGCAACGGAGAGTGTCGATAAAGGGCTGACCTATGCCTATACCGGTCGCAAGAACCGGAAGCGAGATTTTCGGCAATTGTGGATCGCGCGCATCAGTGCCGCCGTTCGAGCCCAAGGACTGACCTACGGCCGGTTCATCAACGCATTGAAGAAAGCGAATGTGTTGTTGGATCGCAAGGTCTTGTCGGATATGGCGATCAAGGATTCGGCGGGATTTGAAAAGTTGTGCGGTCTCGCCAAGCAACACGTTCCGGCTACGGCATAATTCTTCATACGCAAGTTGTATCAGACGGAAAAAGGGGAATAACGTACGGTTATTCCCCTTTTCAATTTCAGCTCATGACGGACCTGCCTACACTTTCGCCCAAGGGCTAATCCTCTTCCCGACCCACAGATACCGGTGAGAGACGAGTGTAAGATTGCCGGTCGGCTCCTTATTCCTCATGCCAAACACACGAGCTCGTCGTGCCACCCACCGGGTGACCGTGCGCGACACACAAAACTCGACACGCGCTGTTCTTGAGGTTGACTTGCAAAGAGGGAGCGATTTCACGTGATGCGCTGTGACTGACTTACGAAAGCAGCTGCGAGAGGTTCAGATCGAACGCGACAACCGGCATGGCGATTTGCCATCGATCGAGGACTTCCGGATGGAGTTCGCCGATGATGCCGACAGGTTGACCCGCCACGATAATCCGCCCCGCGCGCCCCTCCAGAAAAGACGGATGTTGAACCGTCTCGAGGCTGTATTCCTTCCCAAGGTAGTAAAACAGCACATCGACGCAAGAATGAATCTCTGAGAAATGCGCCGATGCATGAACGATGACGGCTCCCAAGACCGTCTCCGTCCGAGAACCTAACTCGTGACTGGCGTCGGGAATCACCACATCACCGGCCTCAAAGAGGCGGTGTGGGTAAAAGGCTCGGCTCGATGCCGCCTCGACACGCAGTAGAGAAGGCAGGATCCATTGCCGGAGACACGAGAAACTCAAGGACATGACATTATCGACCTCGACCATGCCTCCCCATTCCGTTCCTTCGAGGCGCATCCGACCGGAATAACTATCGGGCGAACCGAGAATGTTGGAAATGATCTCCTGAAACCCGAGACCCACCATTAATTCTCGGGCCCGGTCCGACGTGTGTTCAATATCGGATAAACCACCCACGGTAAACTGTGCCGGCATGACCGGAGTGAATTCGGCGTATCCCAGACTCATCGCCACATCTTCAACCACATCCATCATATGCATCAGATCCTGCCGATAGGGTGGCAACTTCGCTTTGACGGAACCCTTTCCAGCCGACACGTCGTACCCATACGTTTCAAGGGCTCGTGCCACGGTCTGTGCGCCGAGCTCCTGCCCAAGTGCCTGTTCAACCTTTTGAATCTGAATCGTTTTGGACTTTCCAAGATCCAAGGGAGTGGTCACTCGTTTCCCCAATGAGGTGCTCCGCGGATACTGAACTTCGATCGGCTCGATGGTCGCCCCGCGGTCGGCGAGATTGGAGGCAAAAATATTCAGGGTCAAGACGACCATGGGGAGGTCTGTGCCCGTCACCTCAACGAAGAGCTGATCATCCCCCACCTGTACTTCGCCGATTTCCCGGCTATTGATGATCGGAGGAAACGACAGCGGTTGATTGGCGGCATCACGGAGGATCGGTAATCGCCCCGTTCCTGCAAGGATCGCCCCATACTCCAGTCCCTTCGGATGCACCATGAGAATCTCGGACAGCGTCATCACCGTTTCCATGCCCAGCGGAGTAAACCGTGCTTCGTCGGGCTTCACCAGCTCGTACGTCACGGGAAACGTGATCTTGGGCAGCTGATAGATGCCGATCGATACGGTCTTACGCTTGTGGCCGAATATCTCCGCCAATTTCTCTTGGGTTTGAATCAACTGCGCCAATCCCTCGGTCGTGACTCGATATCCTCTGGCCGCGCAGGCCGCCACATAGGGACGAACCTGTTCAATGCCAGGTTTCACGATGATCTGAGCCTGGGATTGAGACTGTTCAGAGAAGAACGGATAGGGCGAGAGTTTCCCCTGTTGCTTGATGCGAATTTGCCGGGCAATCCCCTCGCAACACCACAGATCGGGCCTGTTGCTGTCCTGTAGCTCGATGCGCAGTTCCCCGGTCTCAGGATTGTACCCCTTCAATTCGCCCTTCGTGAGCATCAGCCACGCTTCCAACTCCTCAATCGAAACGGTCCGATTTGCAGATGGCGACTGGTGCAGGAGGGACTGGAAATCGTTTTTATAAACCGTGATCGTGGGCATGGCGTCAGCTAAAATAATCCTCTCGTGGCACGAATCAATTCAAGATTGTCCGTAAAGAGCTCGCGGATATCGTGGATCCCCAGTGCGACCATCGCCATCCGATCGAGACCCAGTCCCCAGGCAATCACCGGAACCGTGACCCCAAGCGGCAGGGTCACTTCCGGGCGGAACAGTCCCGCACCGCCGAGTTCCATCCACCCTAAGCGAGGATGACGCACATGCAGTTCGACGGAAGGCTCGGTGAATGGGAAATACGCGGGCAAGAACTTCACTTCTTTCGCTTGCGCCACTTCCCTGGCAAACAGATTGAGCAGTCCCAGTAACGTTCTGAAATTGATGTCCTCCCCCAGCACGATGCCTTCCACTTGGAAGAAATCCGTCGCATGGGTCGCATCGACTTGGTCATAGCGAAAACATCGAGCGATCGAAAAATACTTCCCGGGAATGCTCGGCGCGGCGGCCAATGTTCGGGCCGACACGGCGGTGCCTTGACTTCGCAATACCAGTCGCTTGGCGCGCTGCGCGTCGAACGAATAGCCCCAACCCGTGGAACCCGTCCCAGCTCCATGTTGGTGCACTTGGGCAACATGCGACAAGACCGACTCATCCATGGCGGAAGCATGGGTGGGGCGCTTCACAAAGTACACATCATGAATGTCACGGGCAGGGTGAAACTGCGGCATGAACAAGGCATCCATATTCCAAAATTCAGTTTCAACCAACGACCCACGCATTTCTTGGAAGCCCATGCTCACGAGTTTTGTTTTGACGGTGTCCAGAAATTCTCGATAGGGGTGCTTTTTGCCGGTCCCAACGCGTGGCGCTCGCAGACTAATCGTATATTTTCGAAATCGCTTATGGCGCCAACTTCCGTCTTTCAACATTTCAGGGGTCAACTGCGACACTTCTTCGGCAACCCCTTGTTTCAGCAACTGCTCAGCGGAGCTTGCTCCGGATGGAGACAGGATGAACGCGCGTGTCACTCGTTCGTCCACCCTAAATGGCTCTTTGGCATTGCCTCGCTTCACCGCGTAATCTTCGATCACCCGTCGATCGTCTTCCGAAAAGTCTTTGAGAGCCCGCGAGGATTCATGCATCTGCTTCAAGAGAGTCCGAAGCGCCTCGACGGTCGGGCTCGGTCGCCCGGTCGTTTCGATACATCCCCCCTGGACGATCAGCAGAACTCCCTCCTTTTTCAGTCGCCCAACAGCTTTGCTGACATCGGAGGGATCGAGTCCATCTTGTGACTGAAGGTCGGGAATAGTCAGTCGCTTCCCCGTACCGGCTGCCTCACGAGCGGCATCGAGAACGCGTTCAATCGGGGATGCGCCACGGTAGTACTCCTCACCGATTTTCGTAAGAGACACGACCGGCGTCACCGTTTCCGACTGTATCGTGATCAGTGCTTTGGCCAGCAGCCACTCGACGGCCATGCTGAGCTGAGAAGGCTCCAACTCGGCAACGACAGCCAACTGTTCGCTGTCCAAGACAGTTCCCGGCCGGCTCGCGCCGAAGGTCGTAAGCACTTTGGTTTCGAGAGGATGAAGGCTGTCGATGACTGCGGAAGAGGTATCCACCCTAATTCGCCTATCGATTGACCGCTGTGCGGGGCGTCGGTTGAATCGCTGCTTCTGCGGCGGCTCGCATCGTGGCGATCGTGGCCGTGTAGTCGTGTTGCGAGAAAATAGCGGACCCTGCGACGAGCGTCGTCGCGCCAGCCTCTACAATCTCTCGGGTATTGTCCACCTTCACACCGCCATCCACTTCCAGCAGTGCGTGGCTTTTGGTTCGATCCAACAGCGTCCGTGCCTCGACGATTTTCTTGAGCACGGATGGAATAAATGTCTGCCCACCGAATCCTGGATTCACCGACATGATCAACACCAAGTCGACATCACCAAGAATTTCCTGTAGCGATGCGATCGGTGTGGCGGGATTGAGGGTCACACCGGCCTTCACGCCTCGCTCCTTAATCAACTGAATCGTACGGTGCAGGTGCGGGCAGGCTTCAACATGGACGGTGAGATAATCTGCTCCTGCGTCCGCGAACTCCGGAATAAACATATCGGCGTTCGTGATCATTAAGTGCACGTCCAGAGGTAGCTTGGTGACTTTCCTGAGGCTTTCCACAATGGGAGGCCCCACCGTCAAATTCGGCACAAAGTGGCCGTCCATGACATCCACATGCAGCATATCGGCGCCGGCCCGCTCCACAGCGGCGATTTCATCCGCCAATCTGGCAAAATCGGCAGAGAGAATCGAAGGGGCAATGTAAATCGGATGAGGCATCACTCGTTCTTTCGTAAACGGACGGCGTAAAACCCATCCATCCCAAAACTATTGCACAGAGTGGAGAGCGCCCCTTGAGCGGTCACAAAGCGATGCGCAGCAGGCGGAAGCCAGGGAGCCACAGATTCACGCGTCCATCCAGGAGAGGTCTCACAAAATCGGCTCACAACCTCTTCAGTTTCTTCCGTTTCCGTAGAGCACGTACTATAGACCAGCACCCCACCTGGTCGCAAGGTGGGAGCGACCGACTCGAGGATTTCCACTTGGAGTGTCTGATGCCGCGCAAACGACGAATCAGACCTCAGTTCTTTCGCTTCAGGATGACGACGTAAGACACCCAGTCCGCTACACGGCGCATCGACGAGAATTCGGTCGAAGACGGTCGGAATGACCGGTTGATCGGCATCTCTGGCGACGAGACTGGTCCATTGGGCAGGTCTTTTTGCATCTCCGACGACCGGCACAATGCTTTGGATCTTTAGCCTCGCACAATTATCTTGCAACAAGTCCAACCGAGCCGCTTGCTGATCAACGGCGACGATCATTCCGCGATCGCCCATGAGTTCTGCGAGATGGGTAACTTTGCCACCCGGGGCCGCACAGGCATCCAAGATCACCTCGTGGGGTAAAGGATCAAGAATGGGAGGAATGAGCTGAGCGGCTTCATCCTCTACATAAAACTCCCCTGCCATGAAACCCGGCAATGAGGTGACATCCCGTCCTTTTTCCACCACAACTCCTACAGGGCTCATTTCTGTTGAGTAAGCAGCAAACCCGGCTTCTTGCATACGTTTCAGAAACTCTTCCCGGGTCAACCGGCAACGATTCACTCGCACGGTCACGTTCGGAACGGTACTGGTTGCCCGACAAGCTGATTCTGTTTGCTCTATCCCCATTCGGTCTAACCAGCGCGCCACTAACCACACGGGAATGCCGTACTTGATGGACAACGATTCAGCCGGGTGAGTCGCAGGATCGGGAAGGGACGGGGCCGGCATCCGAATGAGATTGCGCAAAACCCCGTTTACTAACCCACTCCAATCGCGCCCAAGCTGCTGGGCAGAGCCTTTCGCCAGTTTGACCGTTTCATTCACGGCCGCTGAAGTCGGAACTCGATCCAGAAACAGCACTTGATAGGCGCCGAGCCGAAGCAACATCTGGACGAAAACGGGAAGTCTATGGAGAGGTTTAGAAAGAACCGCGCCTAATCGCCAATCGATCGGTTCCTGCTGCCGCAAGACTCCGTACGTTAATTCCATCACCAGTGCCCGGTCGCGAGGTAGTAAAATTGAGGAAGCGTGCTGGTCGATCAGTTCATCGAGCGGGCGATCTGTCCGTTGGCTTGCGAGAAGGGTACGGAGTGCTGTCGATCGCGGTGATGGTCCTGACACAGAAGTTCCCACGCGGCGTTCGTCCGACATCGTCAGGAAGCCGGAGCATCATTTCAGACAAGTGTGGCGACGGGATCACACATCCCGAAACCCCAGTCGCATACCGGCCGTGACTTTATGCCCGGTTAGAAATTGGCTGACGGGCATTCGTTTTGAATTGGCCGTCTGTATTTCTTGGAGATCAAGAAGGCCCTCGCCGGTTGCTACCAGAATGGATTGCTTATCGACAGCCACAATCGTTCCCGGCTTGTCGGTCACCGCCCTTGTGCTCGGAACTACCCTCCATACATTCCATCGTTCCTCGCCGAAAAACGTATAGGCCCCCGGCCAGGGAGAAAGCCCTCGCACTCGATCGGCAAGTGATGTGGCCTTCATCTTCCAATCGATCAGACCGTCTTCTTTTTTCAAGAGCGGCGCCAGGGTTGCCTGCTTATCGTCCTGCTTCTTCGGCGTCAACGTCACGGCTTTCAATTGTGCGATTGTCTCGACAAGCAGACGCCCACCCAACTCCGCTAGACGAGGTGCCAACGTCCCAGCCGTATCGTCCGGCATGATCGTTAGCCTCTCTTGAAGCAGCATGGGGCCGGTATCCATCCCTTCGTCCATCAACATCGTGGTGATGCCCGTCTCGGTCTCGCCATTGATCACGGCCCACTGGACCGGAGCTGCGCCCCGATATTTCGGCAGCAACGAGCCATGCACATTCACGCAACCCATCGGAGGGAGATGAAGAATCGGCGCATGCAAAATACGTCCGTACGCAGCAACAGCAATCAGATCAGGTTGCCAGGATGAGAGGGTCTGCAAAAACTCCGGCGTACGAATCTTGAGTGGCTGCAACACAGGAATCCTCGCGCGTTCCGCAACGAGTTTCACCGGCGGAGCAACGAGCTGTTGTCCCCGTCCCTTAGGCCGGTCCGGTTGTGAGATCACTCCAACCACCTGATCGTCAGAGCGAAGGAGTGCTTCGAGCGACGGTACGGCAAATTCCGGTGTGCCCATGAAGACAATTCGCATGGCTTGGCTTTAGCATCGTGGTTGCGAGAAAGCAATCCTGCACTACCTCAACTTGACTTGCTGTTCAACGCTTTGTTAGCATCCGACCGCGGGGTGGAGCAGCCTGGTAGCTCGTTGGGCTCATAACCCAAAGGTCAGAGG
>CABVRV010000056.1 GCA_902500755.1 uncultured Nitrospira sp. | reverse complement strand
TCAGTCCTGCTGGCTCAGTCCTGAATATTATGTTGCACCGAATGGCGTTACGGGTACTTCCGAGTTTGAGTCTGGCGGTTACGGAAGATTCTGTACGCCGAAAAAAGCGGATCGTGATGTTCATGCCCGGGCTGATTGCCTTTGGGGTGTATCGGTTGGCGAAGCACCTTGTGCCGATCACGGATCCCCTCGTGCTTTTGGCGGTCAGCAGCGTGGTGGCAATGGTCACGGCACTCTTGGCCTATCGGGTTGGGCGTGCGGTACCCTGGTCTTCCATTGTTAGTCAGGACGGTTGGCGTCTCCTCGGCTGGCTCGTCGGTTGGATCGGCGCCGCATATGGCATTCAGTTATCTCTGTTGGTCCTTACCCTATTATGGATCATGCACTACAGTTACCTCCAGCATCCTGATGGGCCGGCGATGATGGCGATCATCATCTCCTGCACGTCCGTCGCGCGTGATGCGTTTGAGATCGGCTATGTCCGCAAGCTTTCAGTGTTGGGTCGGCCGTTTCCGACCTTCCCTGATGGGGAACAGTTACGCCTATTGGTGCAGCGCCGGGGTCGGCCATTGGGGCTCTGGTCTGTGGCAGGTCTGGGGATCGGTGTGATCGCATCGTTGTGTGGGGTGGCGGTCGTCGATGAGCACAACGCTGCTCTGGCCCAGCTGCTGGGCGTGACGATTCTAGGTGGTGGCGTCGCCCTCTGTTCTTATTTAGGAGGGCTCAATCCATCCATCTTTTGGTTACACACGCTTCGTCAGACAACCCCAGCCGAATTGTTGAAATATTGGTGGTGGCCTGGGATGGCGTTTGCCTCTACCTATTACCTCGTGGCCATGGGGCTCGTATTATTTGTTGCGAGGCAGCCGGTGATTACGTTGGGTGTAGCCGCTGGAATGGGTGCGCTGGTGGCGGCCATGATGGGTGTGTACGGGTACTACTTGGGTCATCGCCGATACGTGGAAAACGAAGAGGCTCCACAACTTTCGAGCGGTATGTTGCGTTGCCCTTTCGTGATGGGGATTCTTGGTAAACAGGTTAGTTCGCCCCAAGGGGTTGGGGCAGAGTTAGCCTTCCAGAAGAACGGAATAAAGGGGTAAGAGGTATGGGGCAAGTAGCTCGGGTGGTGCGGTCCGCGTTCGGTACTGCGATCGGCATCGTTTTTTTTGCGATCGCGATGAGCTATGCATGGAACGACCCCGATTTGTCCTTTGCAGAGTCTTCGGTCGATGTCTATTTTGGGACAGAGGGAACCCCGCAAGGTCCTGCGGCTCCGGCTCCTCACGAAACCGTCTATCCGCAAATCAATTCGTTGGACAGTCGAGTGCTCGTATGGTTCGTGACACAGCAACATACGTATTTCGGCGGGTTTGTTCTCGCGCTTCCCCTGTTCTGTGCACTCATCGAGTTCCTTGGATTAACGACGAAGAAACCGGCGTTGGCGCTTCGCTACGACGGCCTGGCCCGAGATCTTGCAAAGGTAGCTGTGTTGGCTCTATCCGTAACAGCTCTTATCGGTAGCCTGATGCTCACTCTGTTCATCACGCTCTATCCCAGTTTCATGAACTACATGGGTGGGACATTCAAGTCATTCATGCCGCTCTATGCCGCAGTGTTTGTTGGAGAGGCGGTGCTGCTGATCGTCTACTACTACAGTTGGAATCGGATGGCCGAGCGAGGTCTGAAATGGATCCACGCGGCGATCGGGATCTTCACGAACATTGTAGGCACCGCGTTATTGATGCTGGCGAACTCCTGGTCCTCCTTCATGATGTCGCCGGCCGGAGTGGATGCGCAGGGGAGGTTTTTGGGGAACATCTGGCATCTCTTGCATTCCGCTCTCTGGAATCCGTTGAACGTCCATCGCTTTCTCGCGGACATCATGTCCGGTGGAGCCGTTGTGCTGGCCTATGCCTGTTATCGGTTTTTTACCAGCAAGACCGACGAAGAACGAGCCTACTTCGACTGGGTGGGATATGTGTTTCTGTTCGTCACGGTATGTGCGCTTCTTCCTATGCCGATCGCAGGGTACTGGCTGATGAAATCGGTGTTCGTGTTTCGTCAGACCATGGGCGTCACGATGATGGGTGGGTTGCTCACGTGGCTGTTCGTGGTTCAAGCGCTCCTTATCGGAGTACTCTTTTTAGGGATTAACTACTACCTCTGGCAGAGCATGGCGAGGATCAAGGGAGGGGAACGGTATCAGCCCTATTACCAACTCTTGTTGGGCGTTCTGATGCTGGCACTCTTCATTTGGCTGACGCCGCACACCTTGCTGATGTCGGCCAGTGAAGTGAAGGCTATGGGAGGCGCCCAGCATCCAGTGATCGGCAACTACGGGGTAATGTCGGCCAAGAATGGCGCCGTCAATATCATGATTCTCGTCACTGCCCTGAGCTTCTTGTATTATCGTCGCGCGAATCGAACGATGACCACCTCGTGGGTCCGAGCTGGAAACACGCTGATCACGGTGCTTTATGTCGTTGGTGCGTTGAATGTGATCTGGCTGTCCATCTATGGGTTTTACTTGCCGGCAAAAGTCCGTGTCGGTCTCTCAGCTCCGCAAGCCTTTACGACGTTGACCGTGATTATGGTTGGAGTGGTGGTCAACCGTTTGATGCTTCGAGGCGCTGTGATGCATGGACCGATTCAGTGGGGGAAGATCCCACTGCGCGGTATGGTCGGATTATTTGGGCTGGCAGCGTCTTTCAGCTGGGTCATGGGCTTAATGGGCTATATTCGTTCCTCGGGACGGTTGTCCTGGCATGTCAGTGAATTGATGGCCGACGTCTCACCCTGGGCCTTTACTCCGGACCTGCAATACGCCACGAAGATGGTGACGCTGAATATGGTGGTGTTCTGGGCGGCGGTTCTCGTGTTGTTCTGGATGTGTCAGCGGGGGCAGCAGCCTGCGATGGGTGAGGAATTCCAGGCGGAGCAGGCCCCTTTACTCTCGCCTGTTCCGTCACAAGAAACCTAAGAAAGGGAATGAAGTCTATGGAGCGCCGTGTGTCGATGTATGCTGCAATTGTTCTGGGGCTCATGACGACCGTTTGTGCTTGGCCGGACTCTGCAGCGGCTGAAGGACAGGTGTTGGTATTGGAAGACTTTCAGGCCAAAGAAGCCGATGGATTTCCTTCGCAGTGGGATCACGAAAATCAGCGAAGTCAATCGAAAGGGCGTGACGCGTATAAGGTGCAGGCGGAGAATGGAGCCAGCTTCCTCTCAGCCAAAGACGCAGGCCAGCGGATCAAAAAAAAGAAAATCGATTGGGATCCTAAGGCGTATCCTATCCTGACCTGGCGATGGCGCCTCAATAAGGCTTCAAGTGGAACCGAACCACTTGCCGCCGTGTATGCCTCCTTAGATACCGATCTTCTCTTTATCCCTGTTTTTACGAAATACGTGTGGAGCGGTTCGAAGCCGGAAGGCACGTTCACGGAAGGCGGTATGTTCAGTGGCTCGGAAATCGTCGTGCAGAGTGGGACGAAGGAAATCGGGCAGTGGTTTGAAGAACGGGTCAACGTGTACGATGACTTTAAGCGAATTCACCAGCATGAGCCGGCGGCAAGGGCCTGGGGCATCTCAATCATCTCGGCTCCTGGTGTTGAGATCGATTTTGGTCCGTTGATTGCTGCTCCAGTCAACTAGGAATCAGGATTCTCAGCCTCGATAAGGATTGGAGCGATGCTAACGAAAGGAAAGGCATTCGATATTGCTCTAGGGATGGCCGTGATGGGTACTGTCGGTACGCTCATTGGCGATACGATGGGCGGTGGGCTCATGCCGCTGGCTATCGCCATCGGAGTCGTGCTTGGAGCTGTAATTGGCTTTCTTGGCGGCCGTCGATTTCTTATCAGTATCCTGGCAGGGACGGTCATCGGCGGCGTATTAGCCTGGCTGATGGCGGGTGTTGATCGTATCTGGGTCGGCGCCGGAGCTGGAGCTGCCATGGGAGGATTTCTTGGTATCCAGATTTCAATGTTGCTTGATGTGCGTGCCGCCAAGAAGGCGGCGACCGAACAGGTTGAGACATCGGCATCGTCGTAGCTTGTGATGACACGGCTGTAGAGGTATTTGTGGAAAATAAGGGTGTTCTCATCGGGTCCATCATCTTTGTCTTTGCCTCATTTTTTCTGATGATCGGCCTGCTGGGCTATGAGTCTTATAAGGCGAAGCAAATGAAAGAGCTTGCCGCATCGGTCAAGTCGGAAGCTCGACCGACGGCGAGTAGCGTGCCGTTTCATGACTTCTCAATGTACAAGACGAAGATAGGGGACGAAGGTCGGGAAATGGTTCAGATCCCAGAAGGTCCGTTTACGATGGGAAGCAACGATGGTGATCCGGACGAGGCTCCCGAGCATCAAGTCTACCTAAAGGGGTTCTATCTCGACCGAAAAGAAGTCACGCAAGACGAATACATGCGGTTTGCGAAGATGACCAAGCGGGCTAAGCCCAGGATCGAGGTGTTCGACGACGATCAGTCGAAGATTTTGAAGCCGGATTTCTCGGCGATGAGTGTTTCGTGGGATGAGGCGTCAGCCTACTGCAAGTGGGCCGGTAAGCGGCTTCCCACGGAGGCTGAATGGGAGAAGGCCGGCCGCGGAGAGAGCAAGAGGAAATACCCATGGGGAGACAAATTCATTACCAATGCATCCAATGTGGACGGCAGCGAGGACGGCTATAAGTATTTGGCGCCACCTGGATCGTTCGAGGCAGGACGAAGTCCCTATGGCCTCTATGATATGACGGGCAATGTTGCCGAGTGGGTTGAGGACTCTTACGATGAACACTATTACAAGAAATCACCATTTCGTGACCCTAAAGGGCCAGAGAACGCAGACCTTAAGGTTGTGCGCGGAGGTTCCTGGCGGGAAACCGAACACAATGCAAGGTTGTCGAAGCGATTCGCAGCCAAGCATTGGCGGACAGACGTGACAATAGGCATTCGGTGCGCAAGTGATCTTGAGTAAGTGAGCAAAACTTCAGCGGCTAGGTTGGTATGTTAGAAGTTAAGTTTAAACTGGTATTTCTGTTCGTAGTGCTGGCTTGTGCTGCCATGCCTATCGTTGCGATTCTGCGAGGTACGAGCATGACACCGTATGAGAAGTCGACGCCCGCAAGCAGCACCGAAGTTGGGTCAGAGGCAGACGCCGCTTCCGGAGAGGAGCCAATCCAGGAAGAGATGGTCACTATTCCGTCTGGGCCGTTCGTTCGCGGAACAAATGACGGTGGGTTCGACGAGCAGCCACAACGAACCATCTTCCTTGATGCCTTTTCGATCGATCGGTACGAAGTGACCAACCATCAATACCAACAATTTGTTGCGGCTACCGGTCATCGAAAGCCAGGATTGCCTTCGCGCTATGCCAAGAGTGGGAGTAAGGTGCGTGGCATCAACCAACCGGCTGTCTATGTTTCGTGGGAAGATGCTGCGGAATACTGTCGGTGGAAAGGCAAGCGGCTCCCGACTGAAGCGGAATGGGAGAAGGCTATGCGAGGTGTGGACGGAAGGCTCTGGCCATGGGGGAATGATGAGCAGCCTCATGGCGCAAATTGGGCCCGCGTACAGGACGGCCATGAGGTCTCCGCACGTGTGGGGACATTTGTGACCGATAAGAGTCCGTATGGAGTCATGGATGGGGCCGGTAATGTCATCGAGTGGGTGGCTGATTGGTACAACGAGACCTATTACAAACATTCTCCTGAACAGAATCCTCAAAGTCCCGAGTATGGAACCTATCGTGTACTGAGGGGTGGGGGTTATACGACGACCGGTTTGGATATCCGAATTACCAGCAGGAGCAAGATGATGCCGGATTTTCGAGATGAGACGATCGGATTTCGCTGTGCAATTTCAACGGTGGAAGCACGCGGAAGCAGCGAGAAAAGCACGTGAAGAAATTATAGAAAATCAAAGTAGTACAGGATCAAAAACACGGCCAAAATGATGTTGACAACCATACCGGCCAAAACTATAATGTCAAACACTTTTGAGTTCTTCGTCACGGTTTCTCCTGTTGTTTCGCACACAAACGAAGAAATTTGATAACACAGGGCTGGATGCCTGTCAAGAAAACGCAGAAATTCTGAATTACCCACCAATTTATATCTGATGTGGAGCAAGCACTACGATGGCAACATCTACTACTCCCGACAGCGACATCAAAATAAAAATAGGCAAAATGATTTTCTATATCACCTGTGCTGTGGGTTTATGGTTTTTCTATTGGTTTGCTGGAATTCAGTGTCCTTGTTGAGCTAAGAGATTTAGTCATAGCTTCTAGATGTAATGCCGCATAGCTTCTTCGGCTGATAAACGCGGTTAGTAGAGGAGAAGAGTGAAATGAGTGCGCTGAATAATCCTGTCATTGCTGTAATCGTCTCTCTGATTATCGCGGTTGGCTACTTTACTTTAGTCGATCATTACTTGATGGATATGCAGGGGCTGGACTACTGGTACTTGTTCCGTCAGTAACTACAAGTGATGTAGTCAGGTCTTCTGAGAAGTTTCGTAAGTTTATTACAATTTAACGTTCAGTGCGTTTAAGGAGGTATTCCATGGGCCTATTAACCGGCAAGCGCGTGTTTTCGGTTGTGGCGCTCTGCATGATGGTTGGCCTCCTTCTGCTTCCGATCGTTGTGGCTCTGCCTTCGCCGGCTATCGGTGAAGAAGCTCCTGCTGTCGGCGATCAGGCAAAGAAGGATGGGGATAAAGTTGAGAAGGGTCGGGATGTCTATTACAAGACCGAAGGTATTGTAGTCGGCGCCCCTGCCCCTAAGACCACGGATGGCCCGAAGGACTATCCGCGATACAACTTTGAAAGTCGTGTTTTGATCTGGTTCGCCAACCAGCAGCATCTCTATTATGGCAGTTTCGTGTTGGCAGTCCCGATCTTCTGTATGATCATCGAGTTCATGGGCGTCGTGACCAAGGATAAGGCGCTTGCGAAACGGTATGATCAGTTAGCGTATGACTTTATTAAAATCAGTCTCACCGCCTACTCCTTAACGGCGATCTTGGGCGGTATATTGATTTTCACATTCCTGACGCTCTACCCGGCATTCTTCTCATATTTGTCAGGCATTTTCCGTCCTGTTATGCACATTTATGCGCTGATGTTCGTCGCGGAGAGCGGAACTCTCTACATCTATTATTATGGTTGGGACAAGATGAAGGAAGGGTTCCTGAAGTGGATTCACCTCAGCATGTCGGTGGTTCTAAATGTAATTGGCACTCTGCTCATGTTCTTGGCCAACTCCTGGATCGGGTTTATGATGTCGCCGGCTGGCGTTGATGAGCAGGGGCGGTATCTTGGGAATATCTGGCACGTCATCCACACTGCCTTGTGGAACCCGCTTAACCTTCATCGGATCCTTGGCAATATGGCCTTTGGAGGCGGTGTGGTGGCGGCCTATGCGGCATACAAATTCTTGGCGTCAAAGACGGATGAAGATCGCGCTCATTATGACTGGATGGGCTATATCGCGATGGCACTGGGTGTGGCCTTTCTGATTCCGCTGCCGTTTGCAGGTTACTGGCTGATGCGCGAAGTCTATGCGTATCGCCAACAGATGGGGATCACGTTGATGGGAGGTTTGCTCGCCTGGCTGTTTATTATTCAGGCGACCATGATAGGCATTCTGTTTCTCAGTACAAATTATTATCTCTGGCAGGCTATGGGTCGGATGCGTGGTGCGGAAAAGTATCAGCGCTATATCAAATATCTCGTGTTTTTGCTTGCCTGCGGCTACATGGTGTTTATTACGCCCCACACAATGGTCATGTCGCCTGCTGAATTAAAGGCCATGGGTGGTCAACAACACCCGGTGTTGGGTAACTACGGGGTTATGTCGGCAAAGAATGGCGGAATCAACGTTATCATTACAACCACAGTGTTGAGCTTCGTCTGGTACATGCGAGGCAATAAGGTATCAACTGTCTCGTGGGCGAAGTTTGGCAACATCTTTATGGGCGTATTCTTTGCTTGCGCGTACATAAACATTATCTGGCTTGCCATTTATGGGTATTACATTCCAGCGAACGTGCGGGTCGGTTTGTCCGTCCCGCAAGTCGCGACCACTCTATCATGTCTCTTCTTTATGTTCGCCCTCAACAGTGTGATGATGAGGGGAGCGAAGCAGATGGGTCCAATTGAGTGGGGAAAGATTTCAGCTCGGTCGCAGTATGCCCTCATTATGCTTGCGACTGCCTTTACGTGGATGATGGGATTGATGGGCTACATTCGCTCGTCCGTCCGACTCTTTTGGCACGTCAATGAAATCATGAGAGATAACTCACCGTGGGCCTATACCCATACGGTAGGGTTCGCAGCCAATATGATTTCAGCCAACGTATTATTTTTCTGGATTAGTATTCTATTCGTCTTTTGGTTGGGCAGCTTAACGGCTAAAAAAGTTCCAGTTGAATCCAAGGCGGGAATTCCAGGAAGTGTCCCGCAGCCGGCTGCTAGTCACTAACTGAAGTTTGGCATTGGCGGTTGGCTTAGCAGTGTTAAGAGTACAAGCTCTTTGCTGTAGCTGTAGGAGGTCAGGACCTTGGGTAACTTGATTGCAGAAGCACTTTCAATGGGTTGGATGGCTCTCGCCATCATTGCGGGACTGCTGATTTATTTTCAGGTGTCCATCAGCGATCCTGCGGCAAAAAAGCGAGCTGTGTTCAAGACATTCATTGGAATGGTCTCTTGCTTGCTTCTGTTCATGGCGATTGCAAATTATAAAACGAATTTCTACGGGGAAAGTCGCCTGCTTCCCGTCTCTCTGGTGATGATTACCGTGACAACTTTTGTCATGGCCCTCTACTTCACCAATTTAAGCGCCTTATTGAAGATAGGCGGGATGATGTTTTTTATCGCTGCGTTTCTTTCCGGCTATGGAAACTGGCTGCCTCAAGTCGAAGGTGGTTTTCCGCCGGTAGAAGAGAAGGTGACGTGGGATACCATGTCCACCCAGCAGCTGGCTGATAAGGGTGAGGAGATTATCTTTGGCGGTGTAGGGAAAAATAAAGAGCAGGGGGCCATCGGAAAAGGGCAATGTCCGCTCTGCCACGCATTCCATGCCGGAATGCTCGGAGAGCGTGCCCCTAATTTATTGGGTCTTCCTACCCGCAAAGAACGGTTAGAAGATCCAAAGTATTCCAAGGGTGATCCATCGAAGCGCATATATTCCATCAAGGAAGCATTTCCCGGTTCAGGTACTGCCGAAACCGTCCAGGAATATATTGCTGAGTCGCATGCCTGCCCGAGCTGCTATGTGGTGGAAGGCTATGGCGTAAAGGGAACGAACGACAAGGAAAGCCCGATGCCGGCCATTCATAAGCCACCGATTTCCCTCAGTCTTCCTGAGCTTGCGGCAGTCGACACCTGGATGTACGTGCGCGAAGGGGTGGAGCCTCCTTCATTTGAAGAGATTGTGAAGTCTTACGAGAAGTTTGTTCCCGAAGCTGATCGTCCTAAACAGGAAGAGGAAAAGGCTGCTGGAGCGACTTCACTGATGGCTGACGGCTCTGAGCCGGTCGACCAAATTTTTGCTAAAGCACAATGTGTGGCATGCCATACCATCCCAGGAATTCCAGGGGCTATCGGGACCATCGGTCCTAAGCTGGAAGAAGGGACCACCGCTGCACTTCGCCTCAAGGACCCGGAATATAAGGGTACGGCTAAATCAAGTACGGAATACATCATGGAATCTATCGTCGACCCCAGCGCTTTTGTAGTGAAGCCGTTTCCGGATAATACGATGCCCAAGGTCTTCGGACAAAAACTAAGCGCTGGTGCCTTGAAAAAGATTGTCGACTACTTGTCGCAAGTCAAAACTGGAGCACCGCCGCCAAAGGTTTCGTAGCCTTCGGCTGCTTCTTATGCGGAGAGTAAAGGGAGTTATCCGATGAAAGCGTTGATGTCACTTGGTGCCTTAATTGGAGTTGCAGGACTGCTTCTTCTGGGTGGAATGATTTTCGATATTGTTCCATCCACTACCATACGATTAGTCGAAGGCTATATGCCCATGCAGTTGCTGTTTGAAGTGGGATGTTATGTCATCGGCTTTGCAGGTTTAAGCTACATACTGAACGCCATGGGTATGGCTATTCCACGGTTCTGGCAAGGCATCGGGTTTTGGGTCTTTTTCCTGATGTACTTAAAGTACCGCGTCTATCCGCCAATCCCATTCAGTGTGCGAGCCATGTATGGGACCGTGTCTCTTGTCGCCGTCTTTATGTGGGTCTCTGCGAACGAAGAAGACTGGCAGAAGTTCAAGCAGCCTATCATGAACGTGCTTGATGCGCAGACTGGCATGAATAAACTCTTACGGTATGCGTATCTTTTTCTCCTGCCGATCCTCATTGGGGGGTTTTCTTACAATGCGATGATGCCGAAATCTGAAGAGCCGATCGAGCTACGAACCGTTCATCCGGCACCACCAGCCAGTACCAAAGTCCATGGTAAGACCTACACATTGCAAACTTCACAAAATCCGTATCGCGTAAATACGGAGGGGAAATACGATCAGGAATACACAAACGCCAATATTGTTGAACAGGGAATGGGGCGTTTGATGAAACCTAATGCCAATCCATGGGATGAAAAGAACCAAGGTTACCTGAAGTATGTCCGAGAGGGCGGGGAAATCTTCTTTCAAAATTGCCATTTTTGCCATGGGGATAACTTGAATGGGCGAGGCTTACACGCCTTTGCGTTCAATCCAATTCCGGCAAATTTTACTGATCCTGGTACGATCGCACAGCTTCAAGAAACCTTTATCTTCTGGCGGGTTGCAAAGGGCGGCATCGGATTACCTAACGAGGGATTCCCTTGGGCTTCAGTCATGCCTCCCTGGGAACAGCATTTGACCGTTGATGAAATTTGGAAGGTTATTTTGTTCGAATACTGGCACACCGGCTATTACCCGCGGACCTGGGATTAATAGCAATGGACCTGGTTGCCAACACGATATTACCGATCTATACAGGAAGAAGAGGGTAAATATGATGGACAGCATAACTCATAAGGCCGGGCTACTGACGGCTGCTGCCTTTGGAATCGTTCTAGGCGCCAGCTTCGGAAGCACGGTTGTTTCGGCACAAGGGATGCCGGAAGGGTTTAAAAAGGGAGATCTAGCGCCACCCCCTTCCGCTGAAATGATAGAAGCTGGGAAACGTGTATATTTCACTAAGTGTGTGTGGTGTCACGGTGTAGACGGTGCCGGTGACGGACCTGGTGCAGATCGACTGTGGCCAAGACCGCGAAACTTCAACCAAGGAACATTCAAAATTCGCCATACCGCGAGTGGTGAGCTTCCTTTGTTTGATGCAAAAAAGCCAATCGCCGGTCAAAACGATCTCTTTGAAACGGTTACGCATGGATTACCCGGCTCTGCCATGCCACCGTGGGAAGGTATCCTAACTGAAGAACAGCGACTTCAAGTTCTATCCTTTGTTACCACTGAACTAGTGAAGGATCGTAAATTTACGGATAAAGAATCGGAAACTCAGTCAATCCTTCAGCTTGGAGAACTCAACCCCAAGCAAGCAACCGAGGAAAGTATAAAACGCGGAGCGGAACTTGTCGTAGAAAAGAAATGTGTTGAATGCCATGGTATGGAAGGACGAGGCGATGGTAATGCCTTCAACCTGAAGGACGATTGGGGCTTTTCTATTCAACCGGCTGATTGGCATAAATGTTGGAATTTTCGTGGTAGCCGTCAAGATCCATATAGTGTAAGGAACATCTTCCGGACGTTCTCAACCGGCGTCAATGGCACACCCATGCCATCATTCGCAGATAATACGACGGTCGATGAACGATGGGATATCGCCAACTTTGTCAACTCCCTTTGCGAGAGAGATCCGTTGGGCAATCCGCTTCCTATCGATCCACTAACGGATAAGCCGAAAATCAATTTCGTGATTCCGTCTGATCCAGTGGAAGGAGAAATCCCAACAGATATAGCAGCTGAGGCCTGGGCCAAGGCTCCAAAGCGATATGTTGCAATGGGCGGGCAGATTACTCATAAGCCCAGAAACTTTGTGAATCGAATCGACGATATTTGGGTTCGTTCTCTCTACAACGACCAGCACATTGTCTATCTTCTTGAATGGGATGATCGGACTAAGAGCGTAGCTGAAGGAAAGCTTCCATGGGCTCCGACAGAGGTGAATATCGATGTGAAGGAGCAGGATCCCAAGACAGGAGAGGAAGGTTCCATCGCTGCTCACCAAAATAACTACACCGTGTATAACGACGCGATTGCCATCCAGACCGCGGTGAAGTGGAAAGAATTACCCGCTCCAATCAAGCCTCGGTATTTGTTCGGCACTAACGAGCAATTCCCAGTTGATATTGTGAAGTGGGAAGCCGATGGATCTCTCCGTGCGTTCTTGGGCACCGGATGGGATCAGGACTTTCAGGAACGTGATAATTACGAAGAGAGCATGAAGATCTTGATGGCCGAATGGAAGAATGGCCGCTGGTATGTGATGATTCAGCGTCCGGTAGGGAATAAGAAGGATCAAGATTATGATGAAGATACCTTCTTTGAAGTGGGGCAATACATCCCGACCGTATTCTTCGCCTGGGATGGGCACAATGGTGATGCAGGAAGAAAGATGGCGGTCTCTGCGTTCTATTACACGTTTATGAATCCACCAGTTCCACAGGAAACCTATATCTATCCAGTGGTTATTGCCGTTGGTGTAGTGCTACTGGAAGGATGGGTGTTGACCCGTCGCGCAAACAGGAAGAAGGGGAAGACGCTCTAGTTTCAAAAGAAAAGAGTGAAGTGGAATGATGGAGGGGGTAGGGTGACCTACCCCCTCTTTTTTTAATGAACGGGTAGCCTTGTGCTGATTACGGAAGTGACAGGTGTTTTACTAGCGGGGGGAAAGAGCACCAGGATGGGACAGGATAAGCGCTTTCTTTGCATTGGCGGCCAGACCCTCCTTGAGAGAGGATTGTGCGCGATGTGCGCACTGTTCCAACGTGTGTGTGTCGTGATTGCCCAGGATGGCCTTCCCCCTCCAGCCCAAGTTCCAGTTTTCCGTGATGTGGTGCCAGATTGCGGAAGTCTTGGCGGACTCTATACCGGTCTTCGTGAAGCCTCAACTCCTTACGTATTCATCGCAGCGTGTGATATGCCATTTCTCAACTCGAAACTTGTCAGGTATATGAATGAGTTGAAGGACGAAGCCGATATTGTTGTAGCGTCCTGGAAAAACCGGATTCAGCCAACACACGCTTTCTATTCTAAGCGGTGTGCGGCGATCATTGAAAATATGATTCGTACGCATGAAATCAAGATTCAGAAGGTATTTCAGCACCCTTCGCTCAGGGTGCGATTCGTGATGGAAAATGAGGTGAGTCAGATTGACCCGGAAGGACGTTCATTCATCAATATCAATAACCCAGCTGATCTTGAAGCAGCTCGGTTGCTGCATGACGACCCTACACCTTGACGATCGAGGGGGCGTGAAATCATCCAGATGAGCCGAAACATCGTGATTATTCACCCCGGTGGCCTTGGGGATGTGCTGCTCGCTGTCCCGGCGATAAAGAAGCTGATTGCACGATTCTCTCAGCATACGATCCTGCTGATCGCTCGTGCGCCTGTGAGTCGCTTGCTGGCTGAGTGTGGTGTGATCGATGAATGGATATCCATAGAGTCACAGGTATGCGCTGAATTGTTTGCAAAGTTCGGTTGCCCATCCATGGAGTTGCAATCTCGCTTAGCGCGATGTGATGCAGCTGTGGCATGGACCGAAGATACCGACGGTTTCCTGGCCAATGTTCTCGGCGAATGTGGAATACCACGAGCATGGATTCAGTCACCATTTTCTTCGGCTTTGAAAGAAAGGCATCAGCGTGATCGTTTCCTTGAAACGGTTGGTGAAACGGGCACAGATGCTCTAGGAAATGACGTGCTGCACATTCCTGATCATCTCCTTGAGAAGGGTTGGATATACCTCCAGGACAAGGGAATCTCGCCGAATTGTGCGCTGATACTTGTCCATCCAGGAAGCGGAAGCATCCACAAGTGTCTCAGGTCTGAGAAATTGGCCGGCATCCTTCAGCAATTGCAGCAGCGAGAGATGTCTCCCGTTCTGTTAGAGGGACCAGCTGATCAAGATGCTGTAGAAGGCGCGCTAAAGTTGCTGAGCAAGAAGCCACCGGTTCTGCGAGACCTCGACCTCTCCCTGCTTGCCGGAATCCTTGCGCACGCAGAGCTGTATCTTGGCCATGATTCAGGTCTTACACACCTGGCCGCTCTCTTGGGTGTGCGCACTGTTGCGGTATTTGGCCCGACAGACCAAAACCGGTGGGCACCGTATGGCGAACACCTAACCATAATACGCGGAGCACCCTGTGTGTGTCCCTCATGGGATGTAGTGAAACAATGCCGCGAGAAACCTTGTCTTGACCTCCCAATAGAAGAAATTTTAACCGCATTGAAGCTTCAAACAACAGCATAGACGCTACAAACCCTCGTAATTCCAAGTAAAACTGTCTTGTCTCTCAAAACATCATATGTTAGAGTGCCCCGTTAATTTTCTTTCATGTGTCAGGAGTTAGGAGAAGCCTTGTGTCGCTAGGTGTCGTACAGGAGAAGGTGACGACCGCCCTGCTTGGTGCGCTAGACGGTGCGAGGGAAAAGGGACTATTGAAGGCAACTGCTTGGCCAGCACTGACTCTGGATGCACCCAAACGACCGGAATGGGGTGACTTGGCTTCAACAGTGGCCATGTCCTTGGCACCTTCCGAACAGAAAGCGCCCCACGACATCGCACGGATCATCGTAGAGAACATTTCGGAACGGGATCAGATTTTTGATCGTGTGGAAATCGTCCGTCCCGGTTTCTTGAACCTGACAATCAAACCTACTCTCTGGCAGAAAGTTCTCCATGAAGTTGAGCGGCAAGGGACTCGGTATGGTCAGGCAAAGATAGGAACCGGTCGTCGAGTATTGGTCGAATATGTGAGTGCAAATCCGACCGGCCCGTTACATGTCGGACACGGGAGAGGCGCGGCCGTGGGGCAAGCTGTTGGCCGCTTGCTGGCGGCGATTGGGTATGATGTCACAGGCGAGTATTACGTTAACGACGCCGGGCGACAGATGAAGTTATTGGGCGCGTCGGTTTATGCTCGTTATCAGGAGTTGTCTGGGCGGACTCTAGATTTCCCCGAGGATGGTTACCACGGCACCTATATCACCGCCGTCGCTCAACAGATCAAAGAACAGCTGGATCGTGTCGCGGGTGAACTGACTCCTCGTGATCTCGAAGCTCGATGCAGGGCTTTGGCCTATCAGGAACTGCTTGGGCTCATTCGTGACGACCTCAAGTCATTCGGTATTGAGTTCCAATCCTGGTTCAGCGAAGCCACGTTGCTGGAATCGAAGGCCGTCGAGCGGGCGTTGGACGAATTAAAGACGCGTGAGCTCTTGTTTGAACAAGAGGGCGCGTGGTGGTTTCGGTCATCGAAATACGGTGATGAAAAAGATCGTGTCGTGAGGAAACAGGACGGCGAATTCACCTACTTGGCGTCTGATATCGCGTATCACCATGACAAGCTCCGGCGTGGGTATGATGTGCTGATCAATGTCTTCGGCGCTGATCACCATGGATATATTCCTCGCATGCAAGCTGTGATGCAGGCCTACGGGCATCCGAAGGAGCGCCTCCAGGTGGTACTTGTCCAGTTGGTCAAGCTGCTGCGGGGTGGAGTCGAAGTAAAAATGTCCAAGCGGACCGGGGAATTCATTACGATGCGGGAAGTCATCGACGAAGTTGGAGCGGATGCCGCGAAGTTCTACTTCTTGATGCGTGATTCCAAAACTCATCTGGAATTCGATTTGGAGTTAGCCAAGCAGCGGTCTGCCGACAATCCCGTGTACTACGTTCAGTATGCGCATGCCAGGATTTGCAGCCTGTGGCGTGTGGCTTCCGATCGGGGAATCGCTTGTCCATCCGCCGCCGAGACGGATCTCACAGTCTTGACGGATCCCGATGAGTTGGGGCTGATCAAGAAGCTGTCCGCCTACCCTGAGGTCGTTCAGGCAAGTGCGTTGGCCTTTGAGCCCCATCGCGTGACCTACTATCTCCAGCAGTTGGCAGCGCAACTGCATACGTTTTATAACAAACATCGGGTGTTGCCTCCTGCAACAGATCAAGAGCGTGATGACACTGCACCCACTGAAGTTGTTACCTCCAAGCGGACTGCGGCGAGACTCGTTCTGATGGGGGCAGTCCAGCAAGTCCTTAGGAATGGGCTCGCGGTGCTCGGCATTTCGGCGCCTGCGCACATGTAGCTGCGAGATCCTACGAAAGATGATGCACTATCAGATCGATCAGCCGGATCCGTATTGCAAGGGCCGTATCGGTCTGTTGACGACCGGTCATGCGGTGATTGAAACGCCAACGTTCATGCCGGTAGGCTCCTTGGGGCCTGTGAAGGGACTCGAGTCTGATGACCTTCAGAAATTAGGGTTTCGTCTCATCCTCAATAATGCCTATCATCTGTTCTTGCGACCCGGGCACAAGCGTATCGCTGAATTCGGAGGGCTCCATGCGTTCACTGGTTGGCCGGGTGCCATCCTGACCGACAGCGGAGGGTTTCAGATCTTCAGTTTAGCGAAATTATGCGAGATCACCGATGACGGCGTCACATTTCAGTCACATATCGACGGCTCGACACATTTCATTACGCCGGAAAAGGCCATCGAGATTGAAGAGTCATTGGGGGCCGATATCATCATGGTACTGGATCAGTGCGTCGCACTTCCGGCCGACGGGCAACTGATCCAGGACAGCGTCCGGCGGACCAGGCTCTGGGCAGAACGTTGTCAGGCGGCGCGACGTAGGACGGATCAGGCCTTGTTCGGCATCGTCCAAGGCGGATTGGACGCTGACGTACGTGTCGCCTCAGCGAGAGAATTGGTGGCATTGGGCCTTGAGGGGTATGCAATCGGAGGACTGTCGGTAGGGGAAGAAAAAGCCGACCTGCACGCGATGCTCGATGTCACGGTTCCGGAGTTGCCGGAGAAAAAGCCTCGCTATCTCATGGGTGTCGGGCATCCTGAAGATCTGGTTGAAGGTGTGGCTCGTGGGATCGATCTCTTCGATTGCGTGGTCCCGTCTCGGCATGGCAGAACAGGCTCGTTGTTTACGACATCAGGTCGGGTGGTCATCAAACAGGCGCAATACGCCGATGATGAACGCCCCATCGACTCCGATTGTGGTTGTCCGGTGTGTGGTCGGTACTCGCGAGCCTATTTACACCACTTGTTCTTGGTCAAGGAGATGCTGGGAGCGCGGCTGAACACGATCCACAATCTTTGGTATTTTTCCGATTTGATGCGTCGAATACGGGAGGCTTTGGTGGAGAAGAGGTTCGCCGCGTTCCGCGACGAATTTTATCATGATCGTCACCGGCAGGATGAGCCGTCCGGTCCCACGAACGATGAGCGGGAACCATACCCTCAATTTCATGGGAGTTGTCGTACCTAGAATAGAAGGGATACGTTCGATGTTGATGGAATCAATCGCATGGGCGCAAGGAACGGGTGGAGGGAGTTCAGCTGCGAGCGGAGGGGCGGGAGGGATGTTGTCCCTGATTCCGTTTCTCCTGATCTTTATTATTTTCTACTTTCTCCTGATCCGTCCGCAGCAGAAAAAGCAAAAGCAGCAGCAGGCCCTGTTGGATACGGTGAAAAAAGGGGATAAAGTCGTGACGACGTCCGGAATCTGGGGCACGATCACCAACCTTGGGAAACAGACGGTGACGCTGCAGATTGCGGACAATACGAAGATCAAGATGCAGCGAGAGAATATTGCGCGTCTACGCAGCGAAGACGAAGATAAAGACAAGGACGCATAGAGTCTACGAACGAAGAGGTTTCAGACGAGATGAAAAAAATACGTGGGCGCTTATGGTTGTTGGCATTGGTGATGCTCGCGTCGGTGGTCTCTTTTCTGCCATCCTATCAACCGGCCTATCAAGCGATGCCCGGTTGGGTAAAAGAGGTACTGCCGAATAAGGGCATCACGCTCGGATTGGATTTGCAGGGCGGTATTCATATGGTGTTGGAAGTGGATGAGGACCGAGCCGTGGAGATTGCGGTTGACCGTTCTGTCACGGCTTTACAGGATCTTGTCACTGAGAAAAAACTTGCGATCGAATCGACAAAGCGAACTGCGCACGACCAAATCACCATTCTGGCGCAAGATGCAGATACGAAAGCGTCGGTCGAAAAGTTGATCGACAACTTTCCCATGTTTGTTGAGAAGAAATCGGCGGGGTCAGCCACGACCGCGGTGTGGGAGCTGCGTGAAGCGGAAACGAAGCGGATTAAGGATTCCGCGATCAATCAAGCTCTGGAAACCATTCGCAACAGGATCGATCAATTCGGCGTGACCGAGCCCATCGTGCAACGGCAAGGGTTGAAGCAGATCGTCGTTCAGTTGCCGGGTGTGAAGGACCCCAAACGCGCGAAGGACCTCATTAAAGAAACGGCATTGCTTGAATTTAAAATGCTGGACGAAGATATCCGACTCGATCTGCCGGCGCGTGTGATGAGGGACAAGGAGGCGGAGGTGCTTCAGCAGTTCGCAAGCAAACTGCCTGAAGAGGACCAAATCTTGTTCGAACGGGCGGTCGACAAGGATACCGGTGTCGAATTTCGTATGCCTTACGTAGTTAAAAAGCGGGTCATGCTGACCGGAGACGTGTTGAGCGATGCGCGGGTGTCCATCGGCCAATTCAACGATCCGTACGTGTCCATCACGTTTGATTCAAAGGGCGGGCAGGAATTCGAACGGATTACGGGTGAGAACGTCAAAAAGCGCATGGCGGTGGTCCTTGATAACACGATCTACTCGGCCCCGGTCATCCAGGAACGTATTTCGGGAGGACGAGCTCAGATTACCGGGACCTTTACCACGCAGGAAGCCAACGATTTGGCGATCGTGCTGCGGGCTGGTGCGCTCCCGGCGCCCCTCAAGATCGTGCAGGATCTTACGGTTGGACCATCGCTTGGACAGGATTCCATCGATAAGGGGGTCAGGGCGACATTGATGGCCGGCGCCATGGTAGTCATTTTCATGGTCGTCTATTATCGTCTGTCCGGTGTGATCGCGGACTTCGCTCTGATCTTGAACTTAGTGTGTCTGATGGGGGCATTGTCCGCCTTGACCGCGACGTTGACCCTACCCGGCATCGCCGGCATCGTGCTGACGATCGGGATGGGTGTGGATTCGAACGTGCTGATTTTTGAGCGTATTCGTGAGGAATTTCGAGGGGGAAAGGCCGCACGATCGGCGATCGATGCGGGATATGACAAGGCATTATTGACGATCATCGACTCGCACGTGACCACTCTGATCACGGGGGTCGCTCTGTTTCTCTTCGGGACCGGACCTATCAAAGGGTTTGCCGTGACCTTGTGCCTGGGTATTGCGATCAATCTTTTCACGGCCTTGGTTGGCACGAAAGTCATCTTTGATCTTTTGTATAAGAAACAAAAAGTTGAAGCGCTGAGCATCTAGCGATGAATTCATCGACGCTGAGCGTGCAAGGGGAGACGAAGGGGCAGCAAAAGGGAGCGCGTATGTTAGAGATTCTCGGGAAGACCAATATTGACTTCATGGGCAAGCGCAAGTTCGCATTTCTCTTTTCAGGGATTATGGTCTTGCTCGGGCTTATCGCTCTTGTGCAGATCGCACGGGGTTCAGCAAATCTGGGCATCGACTTCGCCGGTGGGACGGCCGTCCAGCTCAAGTTCGAGCAGCCAATCCGGATCGATGAGGCCCGTAAAGCCTTGGAGACAAACGGATTGGGCAATGCGGAGTTGCAGGAATTCGGCCAGGACAACAAGCTGCTCATCCGGGTGAAGGCTTCAACAACGATTGAAGAAAAGATAGCGGAACGCGTGGTGGAAATTTTCAGCAAGGAGTTTCCGAGCCACAAATTCATGGTGGACTCAACCACCGAAATCGGACCAACCATCGGGAAAAAACTTCAAGAAGATGCCCTCGTGGCGATCGTTATCTCCTTTGCGGGTATCATTTTGTACATTGCGGCGCGATTCGAACTTCGGTTCGGCGTGGCCGCTGCATTAGCCACATTTCACGACGTCTTGGCCGTAGTCGGAGCTTTCTACGTATTAGACAAGGAAATCACTCTCTTGGTCGTGACGGCGCTCTTGACGCTTGCGGGGTACTCGCTGACGGACACCGTCGTCGTCTTCGACCGGATCAGAGAAAATCTCAAATCGCGCCGACGCGAGAGCGAGGAAGCGACGCTCAATGCCGCCGTGAACCAGGTGCTGAGCCGCACGATCGTGACGAGCATGACGGTTGTGCTCGTCCTCATTCCATTGACCTTGACGGGGGGAGAAGTCCTGCACGATTTCTCATTGGCGCTACTCTGGGGCGTCATCTTTGGCACCTATTCATCCGTCTTCGTCGCCAGCCCGCTCTTGCTCATGTGGCCAGGCGCGTCGGGTCGACTCTTGAAACGAAACTGAGCGAATGGTGGAATAGAGCATCACGAGTCGCGCAGCCCCAACCGTCGATGCCGATGGCAAAGAAGCTATAACTCTGACTGGGCGTTCACATCTCCTCCTGGTGTAGTCATGCCACTCTGGAGCCGGTCTCACAGTCTCCAGCAGAAGATCATCGCAGCGATTGTGATGGTCGGCCTCCTGCCACTGGTCCTCCTTCTGGCCCTAATTTACGCGGAAGAACGACGTGCCCTACGCGAGTCCACGGGGGCGAATTTTAAGGAGGCGGCTGTCGAAGCCGCTCGTCGGATCGAAACGCACGTGAGCCGAAGCATGAATGAGGCCCAGCAGCTCGCGACCACGCCCTTTCTCCGTACGGCCGTCTCGGAAGCCAACCGTACCTATGAAGGCAAAGACGCGCAGAGCATTTCGGAAATCATCCATGATTGGCAACAACGCTGGAAGCAACGTGATAAGCGAAGCGAGTTTCCTCTCTTTGTCAACCAAATCGTCACCAATTACTTGATTCGGTGGCACGAGATTCGAAAGTCCGACTATGTCGGCATTTTGATCACGGATGGACAGGGGGCCTTGGTCGTAAGCTCCATTCCACAAGTAGAATACTCCTATGCCAAAACCGCCTGGTGGCAAGCGGTCGTCAAAGAGGGAAGTCAACAACCCTATGTGAGCGAGATCGCCTTCGATCCGGCCTTTGGGACGCATGTCGTCGTCGTGGCGGCGCCGATTTTCGACGATCAACGTCGTGCCGTGATCGGGGCTGTGACCATCCTGCTTCGGCGCGACACGTTGTTTCAGTCCATCACGGAAGGGTCGTTCGGTGCGACGGGTCATGCCATTCTGTTCGACTCAGATGGGGGAGTGGTGATTTGCCCGGTGCTTGGGCCTGAAGCCCATTCCGTCGATTCCAAATTGCTCACCGCACTGGAGGCGTTGAAACCAGGGTGGGCGGTCGTGGACGATGATTCGCATGGCCATAAGCAAGCACTGATTGGGTATGCGCCTGTGCGGTTCGCCGATCGCCTCGCGAACGGGAGTCTGGGTGGAAAACGTTGGATCACCGTCGTGCGTCAGGATCCGACGGAAACCTTTGCTCCGTTGGGCGAGTTGATGATCAAGATCTTGGTGTTTGGTGTGGCCGTGTTGATCGGGCTTGGGGCGATCGGAATCCTCGCCGCTCGCCGAATCGCGAAGCCCATTCGGTTGCTGCAGGAGGGGGTCCAGCAGATCGGAAGCGGTCGTTTAGACCAGCGGTTGGATCTCAAGACCGGCGATGAGATCGAACGGCTCGCCGTGGCTTTCAATCACATGGCATCCAATCTCCAACGTTCATTCGGTCAGCTGGAACAGCGAGTGATAGAGGTGCGGCAGCTGGAGGAGAAATATCGCGATCTGATCGAACATGCCCCTGAAATGATCTGCCAACTGGATCGGGGCGGTCGGCTCGTTCACGTCAACAAAACCGGCCTCGACAAGCTTGGGTACGCACATGATGAAATCTTGGGCATGAAACTATGGGATCTCGTTCCTAATGGGCAGGAATCGAAGGTGTTGCACTACCTCGAACAGCTTATCAGTTATGGACGGAGCTCAATCGAGACCGTGTTGCTGGCGAAGGATGGACGTCACATTGGTGTGGAGATTCATGCGACGGCACTGATCGATCGCGATCGCGGCGGGCTGGTGCACTCGCGTGCGTTTGTTCGGGATGTGACTGAACGGCGTCGGTTGGAGCAGGAACTGCAGCGGTACATGGCAGGCTTGGAACAGGCGATTTCCGATCGTACCAGGGAGTTAGGGGCCTCACAGGCTCGCTACAAAGCCTTGTTCGACTTCGCGGCCGATTCCGTCTTGATGGTAAACCCAGCGGGGTCGGTTGTCGCCGTGAATGAACGGGAAGCGCACGTGTTGGGCTATGCCGAATCCGACATCATCGGAACAAATATCATCGAGATTGTTCCAAAGGAGTACCGTCAGGCCTTTACCGGCTGGTTGTGTGATGTTAGTACGGAAGCGCGGCAGGTTCCGACGCAGGAAATCATGGTGTACCACGCGGATCGACACGAGGTGGCGGTGGAAATGGACTTGATTCGAGTGAGTGGGACCGATCCACTGCTTGTGATGGTGCAGCTTCGCGATATTACCGATCGGAAGAAACTTCAGCGCCAGCTACAATCATACCGCGAAGATCTCGAATTGAAAGTGAGTGAGCGCACGAGAGAAATCGAAGAGACCAAGCAGTATCTGGAAAATTTGCTCGAGAATGCCAATGATGTCATCTATATCCTCGATCTGGATCAGCACTTCACTTACGTCAATAGTAAGGTGAATGCGTGGGGTTATCGCAAAGATGATTTGATAGGGCGTCCGTATCTTTCGCTCCTGTCTCGGCGCCATCGAGGACGCCGACTGAAGAACACATTGGATATCGGCGCCAAGCAGGTGTATGAAGTTGAAGTCGTGACGCGGTTGGGTGAACCGCGCACCGTCATGGTCAGTGTATCTCCTCTGCAAGGGGTGGACGGCCAAACCCTCGGAGTGCTTGGCATCGCGCGCGACATGACGGAGACCAAAAAGCTGGAGCGACAGATTCGAAATGCAGAAAAACTGGCGTCCATTGGAAAGCTCGCTGCGGGTGTGGCGCATGAAATCAACAACCCTCTCGGAGGGATTCTGAATTGTCTGTATAACCTTCGAAAGGGAACGCTATCGGCGGCACGCCAAGAGGAATATTGGGCCTCTATGGAGTCCGGCGTCCGGCGTGTTCAAAAGATCGTTCGACAACTGCTCGATTTTTCGCAGCAGCACGAACCAGAATTCGGCTCGGCCGATATCAATCGAATCGTTGAGCAGGTACTGGTGCTGACGACCCATCTCTTTGCGTCCAATCACATTCGCTTGAACATTGTCCCGGGTCATGACTTGCCGAGTGTCATGGTCGATCGGCACATGATTGAACAG
>CABVRV010000055.1 GCA_902500755.1 uncultured Nitrospira sp. | reverse complement strand
CCTCGCCTCCACCAAACCGCACTTCGTGCGTTCCGCCGATCTCTTTATGGTTTTTTCGTAATTTAGGCCGGCGGGTAGTGTCATCAACCCACAGGTTTTCTTTCTCGGTCCGCTCGACCCGGAACCATTTACAATGGTTCCGGGCGACGGGATAAACTTCGCCAGCGTTCCCTTCTCTTGCGTGTAATGCTGCACTTCGCGCACATCGCCCACTCTGCCTCATCATATCGTGATGGGCGCGGGACAATAACGTTTCCAGTGAGAATCTGGCAGTCATTCATGAGCCTATGTACGTATACTCCACGAGTATATTTGGACTATCATGTCGCCGTACACTAACCACATATGAGACTTTCACTCCGCTTCATCATCCCATTGGCCGTTGTCTTGGGGGTTATCGCCTACGGGGTCATCACCCTCGTCGATTCGCTCGAGCTGAAATGGTTCATCCGAGATCTCGACATGCGGTCCAAGCTGATGATCGGCACAATGGAAGGGCCGCTTTCCGACCTCGTGAGCACGAATTCAGAGAAGAAGATCTTGGCCTATTTTACTCGGATCAGTCAGGATGAACGACTGTATGCGATTGGCTTCTGCGACCTCGATAATCACCTATTATATGAGACCCAGTCCTACCCGAAGGATGTGACGTGCCAGGTGACGACGAGTCTCTCGCCAGGTTCGTCTACCATGATGTCGCTCAGCCATGGGCTCGTCTACGTCACGTCGGCATCAATCGAATCAAACGGGCGTCCACTTGGACGTCTTCTGCTCCTTCACGATATGCGTTTTATCCAGCAGCGCAGCAGCGATACAAGGTGGTACATCTTTTATCTTTTTGTGGGGCTTGCCGCGGTGATCTCGCTGATCACTGTGTCGGTTGCACATCTCAGCTGGCGGGGGTGGGTTTCAAGTGTACGAGCTATGCTGAAGGGAGAAAGGCTCCTGGCTTCGCTCAAGCACGAGGATCATGCGCCGGAACTCCAGCCAGTGGCGAAAGATCTGCGGTCGTTGGTGCAAGCGCTTGAAGCCGATCGTCGCATGCGTGATGAAAGTCAGGTGTCATGGAGTCCGGCCAGCCTCAGAGCGATTCTTCATGAGCAACTTGCCGGCGACCAAGTGCTGATTGTTTCCAATCGGCAGCCCTACGCCCATAATTGGCAGGATCAGAACATTGTGGTGCAGGTGCCGGCGAGTGGGCTGGTGTCGGCGCTCGAACCGGTGATGCGAGCCTGTTCCGGCACCTGGGTTGCGCACGGGAACGGGTCGGCGGATCGAGCCGTGGTGGACGAACGAAACCACGTCGGCGTCCCGCCTTCCCATCCGACCTATCAGATTCGGCGGGTATGGCTGACGGCAGAAGAAGAGCAGGGGTACTACTATGGATTTTCGAATGAGGGGTTATGGCCGCTCTGCCACATTGCCCATGTCCGGCCCACGTTCCGTTCATCGGATTGGAAACACTATGTCGCTGTCAATGAGCGGTTCGCTCAGGCTGTGTATGAAGAGGCCACGACGGACAATCCGGTTGTGCTCGTTCAGGATTACCATTTCGCGCTGCTTCCGCGATTGATTCGAGATTGGTTGCCGAATGCGACGATCATCATGTTCTGGCATATCCCCTGGCCGAACTCAGACAGTTTCGGGATCTGTCCCTGGCGCGAGGAAATTCTGCGAGGACTGCTCGGAAGCAGTATCTTGGGATTTCACACTCGCGTACATTGCAACAATTTTATCGATAGCGTCGATCGCATTCTTGAGGCGCGTATCGATCGAAACAGTTCGACGATCTCCTACGGAAGCAAGATGACGGCGGTCAACCCCTATCCGATTTCCATTGAGTGGCCCATACAATGGATCGGCGATCAGAAACCGGTTCCGGAATGCCGTGTCAGCCTGCGAGAGGCCTATGGGATGCCGGCTGATCGCATTATCGGCCTCGGCGTAGAGCGTCTTGACTACACCAAAGGAATCCTGGAACGGTTTATGGCCGTGGAACGATTGCTGGAACTGCAGCCGGAATGGATTGGAAGATTTACGTTTCTTCAGGTCGCGGCGCCCAGTCGCTGGGTCATCGAACAGTACAACCATTTTGCCGATCAGGTCTCCACGTTGGCGGAGCAGATCAACAAACGGTTTGGTCGGGACGGCTATCAACCCATCTGCCTGCGGATCGAACATCACGAGCCGGCTCAGGTCTACGAGTGTTACCGTGGCGCGGACGTGTGTGTGGTGAGCAGTCTCCATGACGGAATGAATCTTGTCGCCAAGGAGTTTGTAGGCGCCCGTGACGATGAGCAAGGGGTCTTGATCTTGAGCCAATTCGCCGGTGCGGCCCGCGAGCTGACGGAAGCGCTGGTGATCAATCCATATGACATCGATCAATTTGCTGCGGCCCTTCACCTGGCTTTGACCATGCCGAAGGGGGAGCAGCGAGCTCGGATGCAGAGCATGCGCGGGCTGATTCAAGAGTTCAACGTGTATCGTTGGGCTGGGCGCATGCTTATGGATGCGGCTCGTATGCGACAAAAGGAACGAGTGATGAAGCAGGTGGGGCGGGCGAGTGTATTGAGTTGATGGGGAACTGGACAGGCGCAGCATGGATTATCTCTTGACGAACAAAGGAAGAGAGAATCTTGAGTCTCACCTGAATGGACATTCTCTGTATGCCTTTGATTTCGATGGGACTTTAGCCAAGATCGTTCCTAATCCGTATGCCGCTCGATTGGGGCGCTCCGTCCGTTCCTGGCTCGAGGCACTCGCGAAACGCGCTCCGACCGCCGTTATCTCAGGGCGTTCATTAGAAGACCTGCGATTTCGTATCGGGACAACCGTGCCTAACTTGATCGGGAACCATGGTTCAGAAGGCTGTCATGTTGTGCAAGAGGACCTGCAGCAGGTCCGAGAGACTTGCCAGGGCTGGCTGCAACTGATTGCCGATCGATTTCAGGTTGAGTTGGCCCAGTCTGGGGTGCTCGTCGAGACGAAGTCCTATTCGTTCTCATTTCACTATCGAACGGTTGATCAACGTCATGAAGCGCGAGCGTTGATCTCACGTATTGTTGAGGAATTATCTCCTTCTCCCCGGATTGTTCTGGGGAAATCGGTCGTCAATGTCATGCCCCCGTCGGCGTGGCACAAGGGAACCGCGTTGCTGGAATGCATGCGGCGACTTGGCTGTGCGACTGCCCTTTATGTGGGAGACGATGAAACCGATGAAGATGTGTTTGGCTTGGGCGATCACCGCATCCTGACCGTGAGGATTGGGAAGAAGAACACCTCATCTGCTCGATTTTTCCTGAAACGTCAGACGGAAATCACGCAGATGTTACGACTGTTGGCAAAAGGGTGTGGGTAATGCGCACATGCCTGGAAAGACCGGTGCAGTGTGTTCCTATAAATAGGAACAGATTGATCGAGTTGTTATGCGTGTTACTCCACCAACTGCGAACGTTCTCGCCCAAGAAGGAGGTCGTAAGGAGCAAAGTCGTCGCTCAATACAACGCCGGCAGACCACGGCTCGGTTCGGCGAGTGCTCAGCAGCGCGATCGTTTCCATCGGTAATTGTTGACTCAGCGCCATCTCCAAGATCCTCGTCTCGATCTGGTTTGCCGATTCTGTTTCGATGAGATGCCCCCCAAAAAAGACCAAATTTTTGGCCGGCGTCATCCCCGTTTTCCATGGACCTTCGACGGCGAACGTCAGAAGAGCTGGGAAGGCCTGTTTCATGGTTTGGACAACCGCCGCCGCTCGGGCAAGATCTCCCCCTTTTCCCGATGATGCCAGATTGACCGCAAGGACTCCGTCCGCGTTCAACCGTGTCCGCACCAAGGAGTAGAACTCTGCCGTGGTGAGATGAAAGGGAATCATGTCTCGTGCGAAGGCATCGATCCACATGAGATCGTAGGTGCGGTCCGTGGCATTCAGAAATGCCCGGCCGTCTCTTACGAAAACATGATGGTTGGCCGGGGAGTGATACTCGAAAAATTCTTCCGCCATGCGGACCACGACCGGGTCGAACTCCACGATATCCACTTCTAGGGAAGGCCAATATTTTGCCAACCATTTGGCTATGGATCCGCCGCCGTGACCAAGAATGAGGCCGCGTTGTGGTCGCGGGGCCAGTGCCAGTGAAGAGACCATCATTTGGCTGTATGGGAGAAAGAGATACACAGGGTCCGCTTTCCACATGGTGGCATGAAACGTTCGATCCAAGACCAGATATCGAAAAAGATCGTCTTCTCGAATACGAACTTGCTGATACGGACTTTCCTCTTGATGGATGGGGATCTTCAATCGTTGGAGTGGATAGAGGGCGGCTGTTCCCAGTAAGGCGCAACAGCTCAAAACGATCAGCAGGACGATCCGGCTGGTCGAGGTTCCTTTCACGAGCCACAAGACCCCAAGTCCTACCTGTATACCGCCTAGCCATGCGACCAACGATTGACTCCCGAGCCAAGAGAGGAGGAAGAACGCCGTTCCCCAGGTTCCGGCCAAGCTTCCCACGGTCGAAAGGGCGATCATCCGCCCGGTTTGTCGACCGAGGTGATCCATGTCTGCCACCGCCAGTCGCAACATGGCTGGGAGCACACCGCTGAGCCCGAACGCTGGTGGCGCAAGCAGAACGGTTGCCGCAAGGCAGGGGCCCCAGCGCGGGTCTTGTACCAATATCTCGATCTCGAAGAGGATGGGTTGGTTTGCCCATGCGATGAGAAAGGTCCAGGCTCCGGAGAACAGCAATAACACCGCCAGCACCCGTCCATCGATGTAGCGATCTGAGACCCAACCACCGAATGCGTACCCGCTGCTCATCGCGGCCAGAATCACTCCTATCAAAGCGCCCCAGACGAACAATGAACTGCCGAATACCGGCGCCAACAGGCGACTGCCTAAGATTTCCAATGCCATGACCACTGCGCCGGTCACGAGAGCCGTCAAGAGTAAAAACCAACGGGGAATTTGTGAAATATGTGGGGGAGTCATGGATTGAGCTGAAGGGCCGAAAGGGATCCTTATCTGTTCTGAAACGGCGCTGGATTGTACTCAACACGTTTTCAGAGAGTCAACGAAACGTACCAGACTACTTGGTTCAGACCAATCTGGGAATTCGTTGCTCGTAATCATCCGGGTTGCTATACTCTCCATCGAATTACTTACTGCAAGGAGGGCAGGGCATGCATATCAGTGTGATCGGAACTGGGTACGTTGGACTCGTTACTGGAGCGTGCTTTGCCGAGTTCGGTGTGAATGTCACGTGCATGGATAACGATGCTCGACGAATTGAAAAACTTGAAAAGGGAGAAGTTCCGTTTTATGAGCCGGGCATTACGGAATTAGTGGCCAAAGGGACTCGAGAAGGTCGGTTGAGCTTTACCACAGATATTGCCAAGGCCGTTGATAAAGCGCTGGTCATCTTTATTGCCGTTGGGACTCCGCCGAGGGGGGATGGCTCAGCCGATTTATCGTACGTCGAAGAAGTCGGCAAAGGCATTGCCCGTCACATGACTGGATATAAAGTGATCGTAACGAAGTCGACGGTGCCGGTGGGTACCGGTGAACGGCTTCGCGAAGTGATTACGAAGACTCAGACAAACGCGTTTCGGTTCGACATCGTGTCGAATCCGGAGTTTCTCAGAGAGGGCTCGGCGATCGAAGACTTCCTGCGTCCGAATCGAGTGATTATTGGAGCCGATAGCGATCATGCCGTCGCGATCATGAAAGATCTGTATCGTCCCTTGTATCTGATCGAAACCCCGATCGTTGTGACCGACATTCCTACCGCTGAACTGATCAAGTACGCCTCAAACGCCTTCTTGGCCACGAAGATTTCATTCATCAACGAGATGGCCAACCTGTGTGAGCGTCTGGGAGCGAACGTTCAGATGGTGGCGAAGGGCATGGGCTTAGATAATCGTATTGGCTCAAAGTTTCTTCATGCCGGGGCCGGTTTCGGCGGCTCCTGTTTCCCCAAAGATTTGGCGGCGCTGATTCAGGCCGGAGAACGTGTCGGTTATCCGGTGCAGGTTGCGCTGGCTGCGTCCAAGGTGAATGACGATCAACGACACCGTATGGTGGACAAGATTCGTGATGCGGTGGGAGGACTGAAGGGAAAAACGTTGGGTATGCTGGGGCTCTCATTCAAACCCAACACCAACGACCTGCGAGAGGCCCCTGCGCTTGCGATTAGTCAGGAGTTACTGAAAGAGGGCGCAACAGTGCGGGCATATGACCCGATCGCGCTGGATGAAGCGTGCCGGACGATATCGGCACTAAAACCATGCATGGATGCATACGATGCCGCGGAGGGAACGGATGCGTTGATCATCATGACCGAGTGGAATCAATTCCGGAGCCTCGACTTTGAGAAGCTGAAGGGGATCATGAAATCACCCGTATTGATCGACTTGCGCAACGTCTATGATCCGGATCGAGTTGCGCATTTCGGATTCCACTACATATCGGTCGGTCGACCCAGTAAGAGACCGTAAACCATACGAATGATCTTGGAAGGCTACGTGAGCCGTGGCAGCTCGGTCTTGACCTGCTCCTTGGTTTTTGGCTTGTACCCCATCCGATCTAAGACCTTCATGATTCGTGTTTTCAGCCGTTCATCGGCGTCGGTCAACGCAGTGGCCAGCGGTTCGACGGCCGGTTTGCCGATCTTTCGAAGAATCTCGGTTGCCGATTGACGAATCTCATCTTCTTCCGAGGCCAGTAACGGAATCAGTGACGGGACAGACGGGCCACCCAGCTTGATCAACGAATCATAGGCTCGTTGCCGAACATCACCAACCTCGTCGTTCAGTGCCGACACCAACGGATCGACGGCGCGGGGGTCTTTCAACTCGCCCAACACCTCTGCCGCATACTTGCGGTTCAACCAGTGTGAATCTTTCAGGTCAAGCAGCATCGCATCAGCCCTGGCCGTGTTCGGATCTTTCGCTCGAATCCTGAAGCTGGTGGCAATGCGCTTTCCACCTTCCTCGACAACGCGGATAGTTGCTCCATCGCCGGCCTTGAGTTTCTTGAGATCCTCTAGGGCCTCCTCAGCGACGTCGAGGACGACGGTCTTGCCGTCGTAGGCCAGGAGCTCGACCTCGAGCTGTCTGCTCTCTGGGTTGACCGCGACAACTCGTTCCGTCACCAGATTAAAGCCGTCTTTTTTCTCTCCACCTTTAGGAGCAATTTGAATCAGCTTTGGAGCTTCGTCCGCCATGGGTAGCATTCCTCTTCTGAAATAAGTTATTGCGATTCAGGTTGCCAGCCGAGACTCACCAACACGGCGTCGACCGTTTCCTGCACCATTGTGTTCTCATCTTCCCGCAGCGCCAACAAGGGTTGAATGGCGTCTTTGGCCCCGAGCCGAGCGAGCGATTCTGCGGCATTCCGTCGGACCAACCAGTCTTCATCCTTTAGCGAATCGATCAAGGGCATAATCCCCCTCGGGTCGCCGATTTTCCCCAAGGCCTCCGCCGCATGACGACGAACCATCCAATTGGAACCCAGAAGCCCATCAATCAACGCTTCGACCGCCCGCACATCGCCGATCTTTTTGAGCACTCGGGCCGCATCTTCGCGCAGAGTGCTGTCCATGAGCGCATCGATGAGTCCAGGCACCGCTTGGGGATCGCCGATCCGTTCCAGAGCCCATACCGCCGCTGTGCGTACCGCACCGTCTCGGTCCTTGATTGCTCCGACCAGCGGTTCCACGGCCCGCTTGTCACGTAATTTTCCGAGTGCCGAGGCCGCTTGCTCTCGAATCGCCCATGAATCGTCCAGTAACGCATCGATCATCGGTTCCACGACTGATGGACCCATGCGGACCACCGCGCTGGTTGCGGCTTCTCGAATGACCGCATCTTCGTCGGCCATCAAGTCGATCAATCGAGGAAGCGCTTCCGGGCCGGTCTGGCCGAGGCTCGCGATGGCATGGTCGCGCAGAGCTTCATTGTCATCGTGCAACGCCTGTATTAGTTGCTCAATTCGGCTGGATTGCTCCTGTTCAGTCATGCTCGGTGTCCTCTCCATGGGTTTGAGTTTCCATGGCCGCGATGGCGTCGAGCTTATCGGCGATCAGGCCGGCATTGTACGCCACCAAGCCGTCACGATCGGTCCTGAGCCGATCAAAAAGGTCTTTGTATTGACGCAAACTCCCGACATCCTTGATCTTGGCCAAGGCTTCCATGGCGTACACGCGTAATGGGCGGATCGGAATGGCGTCAAGATAGAGGCGAGTCGGACGCGCATCGCCGATCAAGCCAAGCGCCTTGATGGCCAACTCTTTGACGCCGGTGTCTTTGTCACGCGCCAACCGCTGCATCAATGGTTCGACTGCCCGCACATCGCCGATTTTTCCCAGTAAGTCCGTGGCCGCCTCACGGACAAGCCAGTCATCGTCTTCAAGATACTCGATCAGGATTTCCACGCTTGGTCGTCCGATTCCGAGTAAAGCAATGACCGTGGCCATGCGCGCTTCCTCACGTTCGCTGGCTCCTTCGACGTCCCGCAATGCATCAAACGTGACATCGATCCGCTCGCGGATCGCGGTCAATTTTTTCAACGTGCCGACGGCGATGTCTCGGACAGCCGGTTGACCCATCGCATCGATAAACGCATCGACTGAACGGGGGTCCAATAATTGATCCAGCATCAAAGCCGCGGAAATTTGTGCATCCTGTTCGGGGTGTTTCAACATCTCGCATAACGGCAGGATGGCGGTTGGAATGGCTCCGATCAAATGCGTCAGTATCTGCTTTCGTCTGGTATCCCGAACTGTAGGAAGCAAGGCAACTAATGCGCGGGCGGTGTCTGTATCGAGCACTCCCGCCATCTGTTCGAGGGCCGCTGCACCCGCACCTCGGACAACCTCCTCATCATGTTCGAGGAGGTCGACAAGGGCTACGCCGGCTTGTGGGTCTTTAATGCGCGCCAACATCGCGGCGGCTTCTTTCTTCAACTCAGGTGGTCCAGACCGTAGCGCTTCAATGAGCGCTCGGACGGAGCGAGGACCCCCTGCGACACAAGCCGCCGTCGCGCGCATGCGCCGCCAATCCTCTTCATGAATCAGTTCTGAGACCAGAGTCTCGATCGTCTCGTTCGACATGGTAATCAACGATGCATGGTCGACATCCGCCGCGGTCTCCACCCAGCCAGAGTCAACGTTTCACGGACATGAAAGCGGAGATTGTCGTCTTGCGAATGGTTCAACAGCGGAATCAGAAAAGGAATGACCTTTGAGCCAAATTTAGCCAATGCGGATGCTGCCTCCGCTCTTGTCGATGTCGGTTCTAACGCCGCAACGAGCGAGGGAATCGCCTGATCATCACCGATTTCGCCCAGCGCTCGCGCCGCCGCACCTTGGGTGATGAGTGCTTCGGTCCATTGATCACCGCAGCCACCCACTGTCTTCGTTACTTCTTGAAGACCGGCTCCAGTCATGAGCTCGATCAGCAGCGGAACCGCCCGGGTATCACCGATCCTGCCGAGTGCTTGGACTGTCACGATTCGCAAACCAGGCTCACGCATGGCCGTGAATAAATATTCAACGGATCGAGGATCTCCGATCTCCCCCAGGGCTCGTACCGCATCTTCGCGAACAGCCGAATCCTGATCGTTGAACAACACCGACAGCAGTGGCTCCACTGCCTGTGGCGATTTAGTCTTGCCCAATGATTCCACTGCGTGGAGACGAACGAGCCATTGGTCATGCCGTAAGGCGCTCACTAACGACGGAATTGCGGCGTCGCCGATTGCAGCCAAGACCGCAGCGGCTTCCTCTCGCACCGCTTTAACCTTGTCTTGGAGCAGCGGAATGAGAGGCGCAATGGCATCGGTATGGCGCACCAAGCCTAGCGCCTTGGCTGCGTGCATCCTGACGATCCAATCATCACTGCGGAGGGCCTTGATGAGAGAATTGAGCACACGTACATCCGCGATCATGGATAAAATTGCCGATGCTGCTTCCTGGACTGAAAGGTCAGGCTGATCGAGACAGGCACCTAAGGCTTCGACCGACGGGGCTCCGATCGCACGTAAGGCCTCGATCGTCGCCTCACGAACGGAACGGTCCGGATCGCGAAGAAGGCCAATCAGGGGAGTCACGGCACGAGGATCCTTGAAGGTGCCGAGCAGATGGGCAGCTTCTTCGCGGATGGCCCAGTCGTCGTCTCTGAGTGCAGCGATCTGTTCCGATACCGCCTCGGTCATGGTGATAGTTACCCGCGATGAGACTTAATTATGCTGTGTCGCCGGACGGCCCGAATCGTCCGGTTTGCCCCAAAGGTCGATCGACGCGCTGATTGTCGGCTTGGCTCGAGCTGATTTCCACCGCTTCATCAGAAGGTGTCCATCCAAGCTGTTCCAAGGTTTCTAGGGTTATCTGCTTCAAGGCATCTTTGGCCGTCAGCCGTACGGACGCGTAAGAAAGCACTCGCTCTTTTTCGGCCTCGACTTCGGAGGCTTTGGGATCATAGAGGAAGGCGATCAGAGGTTCGATGGCTGCATCGCCGATAATCGTCAGCGCTGACGCCGCCTTTTCACGCAACACGCCATCCTTCAGTAACATGATCAGGTCCGGGATGACACGAGGGTCGCGAAATTGTCCCAGGGCAGTCGCCGCCGCTTCCTTGATGAACGCATCTTCACTGACGATGCACCCAGGTGTCGGCGAGCCTTCTTGCTTGATCCCTTTTCCTTTCAGGGCATCCAACACGGCCGACAGCGCGCGCGAATCGCCGATCATGCCGAGGGAGGCAATGGCGTGTCGCTTCACGGCTCCGTCTTTCATCGCTTCTATGAGCGCGTCGATGGCCCGAGCGTCGCCGATCATGCCGAGCGCGATGGTCGCGTCCTCGCGAACAGCCCGGTCCGAATCTTTGAGGGCGGCAATCAGGGCGTCCACCACCTTTGCGTCTCGAACCCAGGTTCTGCCGATTTGATAGTCCGTCGTCATTCCACCCAGCGCGCGGGCGGCGTGACAGCGGACCACAAAGTCCTTGTCCTGCAAACTTTCGATCAACGGATCGACCGAGGGATGTCCGATGTAGACCAGTGCGGTTCCCGCTGTTTCACGCACAATCTTCGAAGAGTCTCGGAACAGTTTAATCAAGGCCGGAACGGCTTTCGGATCAGCGATTCTGCCCAGTGCTTCGGCAGCGGCGCTCTTGACTGCTCCGTCCCGATCGCGGCACGTGAGGATTAGGGCATCGACTGCACGTGGGTCCTTGAGCTTACCGGCGGCTTTCGCGGCGTGCTCACGTACGCGCCACCGCTCGTCCTTTAGCCCCGCGATCAGTCGGTCGAGCACGCTTGGGCCCATTCTCGCTGTTGCGTCGACTGCTTGATCCCGCACTTCCATGATGGAATCGTTGAACAGACCGATCAGGGCTTCGAGAGCTTTCGGCCCGCCGATTTTTGCAACACCGCATCCAGCGTGAGCGCGGACGGACCAGAAGTCGTCGCTGCATGCGCCGATCAGCGCCTCCAAAGTCGCGGGGTCGCCCAGGTCCGCAAGCGTCTTCGCTGCCTCCTCACGAGTGGCATCGTCCACATCCTCAAGCGCTTCTAAAAGATCTTCCAGTGCGTCAGCCATTGTTCGGTTGCTGCTCATAGTAGGGGTCGCGCTGTCCGCCATAAGGGTACATCCGTTTGCACGACACGACCAGGGTCTGGGTCCCACGGCCGCCCACACACTGATCCAATGATGCTGAGAAATCGAGCGTGCCGTTCAGATCGACGGTAAAGGGAAAGTCGAAGGTGAAGCTGATGAACTTGTACTTACCCGGACGCAACCGCAATTCGCGAAGTTCCGATGTCTTGGGAGCATCGAGCGACTCGGGGTCGGAATTCCAGATGGAAGGGGTGATACCCGGTATTTGCCACCATGACGCGGGCACCAACTTCGTGGCATCGATGGTAATTGGGTGTTCTTTGAGATGAGCCGGGGGCTCTCCGGCAAAGCTCCATTGGGCGGAAACAATCGTCAGCAAGCCGGCCAGTGTCCACCCAAATACGAGGAGTCGCCGTCGTATCACAATGTCGTCGTGCATGGGCCGTTAATGCTTCTTCGCGCGCGGTACAGGGCGCGAAGAAGCCGCGGTGGTTTGAAAAATTTCTTCCACGACCTTGCTGTCCCATTCGGTGTGGGTCTCGAGTCTAAGGATTCGCATCACCGTGGCTCCGGTGTCGATAATGGACACCGGTTGATGGATAGTTTGGCCGCGCTTGACCCCGGCGCCTGAGACGATCCAGGGAACGACCGGTGCGTTGACCATTGGGGTCTCAGCGCCAGGGTCGATTCCCTTTCCGCTGAGAGCCGTGACGAGGACGGTGGTGCGGTCTAAGAGCTTGTGGTGCTTGAATAAATCAAGAACGGACTGCATCGAGGCGTCGACGGTTTGTAGGGCCTCTCGATACTCCTTTGAATTCCAGCCGTGCGTCACGCCGGCTCTACCTGCCTCTGGAAGATGAACCACCAACAAATGGGGCAATGAGAGCACCGCGTGGCCGTAGCCATGCCCACTGGCGGCTTTCTGGAAATACTGCTGGATGTAGGCGACGAGTTTTTGAGGGCCGCACTCGGGCCGCAACGCTCCGCAAAGTTGATAGTCGGTATAGGGAGTGGGCTTAGCCAGCTGATAGAGAGACTCTTCCATGAAAAAGATGGCACTATCACGGCCTCCGCTCAAATCCAGATAATCGAAGAGACTGGGTGGGCGCGGATAGCCTCGGCTGAATTCAAAGGAGTTCCAGGTGATTCCATGTTTTTCTACAGGCATGCCGGTAATCAGTGAGGCCATCGTAGGCAGTCGCAGGGCTGGTTCGACCCCGCCTGCGGTCCAGGTGACCGACCCTTCCGTGATCAGCTTCTTCAGGGCCGGCATCGCCGCACCCTTGAGCGAATCGTGACCAAATCCCTCCAGAACGAAAAGGACGACATGTTCTGCCAGAGGGACAGAAGGAGGAGCCTTCTCGCCGGCAGGGGTGGCCGCGTGGAGGCGGGCTGGGATCCCGATTTCAAGCAAGAGGGCCAGTAATCCGAGTACGATCAACGAAAAACGCCGCGAAGGAGGTAGCATAACGAAAAATAATCCTCATGTTTCCAAGTAGGTGAATTGGTACCCTAACATGCAAAATTTCTGGAAGGCAAGGTGGGGCAACGCCTTAGCAGAATGCTGGCCAGACTACGTTCTGGGTGTTAAGCTGAAAACATGATAGTTCCCGCTACCTCTGGTGACTGAGTTCTTCTTAATAAAGAACTATAGGTAGGTGATGTCCGGTCGAATATATCAACAGCCTCTCCTCCCCAACCCCCTGCCGAGGAATCTTTTTCACTCTCTTGCTTGTTGCCTCACGCTCGCGGCAATGTCATCAGCCGTAACCCCGGCGCTGGCCGACATCCGGGTTGTCAATGCACAGGGCGAACATCGAATGGGGGACCGTGATACCCGCGAAGATGCGATCAGGCTTGCGACCGAAGCAGCCAAACGGAACGCGCTTGAGCAAGTCGCAACATACCTGGAAAGCGTCACCGTCGTCAGTGACATGGATGTGACGAAAGACGAAATCCGCACCTATACGGCTGGATTGGTGATCGTGCTCAACCAGCAGATCTCCACGACCCTCGATGGCGATGTCGTGGTGATAAAAGCGGACCTTCTTGCGCAGATGGACACGGACGAAGTGGCAAAGGCGATCACGGCGCTCCGTGAGAACGAAGATGCCCGTGCCCAGTTGATTGCCATGAAGCAGGAAAATGAACAGCTTCAAGAAGAGCTGAACGCCGTAAATCAAACCTTAGGCAGCGCATCGACGCCGGATCAAGCCCAGCAGGCTGCGCAAAAGCGGAAGGAAATCCTCAATCGTGTACAATCGAACGCCATGGTGTCGCAAGCCTGGACGAATTGGATCTTGGTCTCGCCGGAGGGCATTCCTCAAAGTCTGTTGAATAGCGCGAGCGGTCTCTCTCCGACCAACCCACATGTCGCCATCGCGCAGCAGATCATCACCAGCAGGCAACCCCAGGCTCCCCCTCAACCACCGAGGCCTGGGAGTAGGCCTGGTCGGATGCCGAGCCATGAGCTGGTTCCGCCTCCTGGCTCGTCAGGTGCTCCACGCACGCTCAACGAAATGATCCATCGCACTCCGACGAGGCCGTCTCAGTTCGGTCATCCGAGGGGAGAGCAACGACGGTGAAGAACAAGGCCGGGGTTGTCATCGTCGTCGCCGGATTCTGGATCAACTATGGATGGGTCCTTAGTACTCTGCAAGCAGCGACGTCCGACAACGTTGCCTATTCTTCTTCTTCAGATCAGTACTGGATCGGGAAGGGCCAGGGCGACTTAGCCAAAGGGAAGGTCGTCTGCCAGCGCGTGTCCGAACTGTCGGCTCGGACCGATTTAGCCAAGCAGATTCGTGTGTTGGTGAAGGAGCATATGGTCGATCGAGTTCGCGAACGGTCGGGGCGTGAGAGCGAACAGGATATCGAATTGACTCGCGAGGAAATTGTTCAGGAATACCTGCAAGATGTGAAGATCATCGACCGCCGAATCGATGAAGAAAATAAGATTTGTACGGCGACCGCTATCATGCCGAAGAGCCGCGTTCAATTGAAGCCGGCCACAGATCCAGAATCCAGCCCGATTCGTCTTCCATAATCCTCGCAGTGGTGTTGTTGCAGCCTCGAACCGATATCGGATATGTAATCCACTATGCCGGTCGAGAATAATTTTCAGCACGATGAGCTGTCGCGGAAGAATCCTGGCGAGCGATCACGCGTCGCCGATCTAACGGACATCGTCCCTCCAGATTCCCCGGAATGGGGCGAGGGTATGGTCCAGTATGGGGCGAGTCTATCTCGTGCTGGGGTGGCAAGCGTCGTTTTTCTCCATGGTTCGCTCCATGGTACCGATCTCTTCGGCATGCAGCGGCTGGATGAGGTGGGTGGGCTCAAGCGTGGCTATTCACGAGGTGTATCGGGGGTCGATGCCTTGCTCGCGGCGATGCGCGAGGAAAGCAACGGGATTCCGTTGCTTCCGAGCAGGCTCAAGCCGCCGCTCTCGAATGATGACGCGACGAAGCACCTTCTAGATGAACAGGTCGGTGATGCAGGCAACTTCACCGAGGCCTACGTTCAATCGTTCAAGCAAGCCATCAACAAGAATCTGCATCAACCCATCTCCTGCCACAGGTTGCTCTGGTCATGCGAACACCACCATCTGGGGCGGGCGCTTGCCGCCGTTCAGTTGCTCAATGAGCTGCACCAGTTCTGCACACAACAGAGCCTGGGGAAGGGGCACCGAATTCTTGTCCAAGCGCATGGACAAGCCGGACTGGTTCTGGCGCTTGTGTCGAATCTCCTTTGTCCCAGCCCGATCACGGGACGCCCCAAACTACTCACTATCCTGAGTGGCTATGCAGAACAGGCCAATCAGTCGGAACTTGTCGCTACTGTGAAACAGGTTGAATCTTCGTTGACGACTGCATCAATCCTTAGTGGCGTAGGGCTTGACATTGTGACATTTGGCACACCGATTCGCTACGGATGGGATCCTTCTGGAATTGGAAACCTGCTCCACGTCGTGAATCACCGCAGCTTGCGGACAGATGGTAAGAGCTGGTTGGCCAAGATGGAACTGCCTCAGATTACGATGGAGATGCCGATCGCTTGGGGCGGAGACTATGTTCAAGAACTGGCGGTGGCAGGCACTGATGCCGTCCCTCGGACTGAATCAGCCAAAGCGGCGAATAAACGGGTGTGGGAGATGGTCGAGCCCTACGATGGATTCGAACGGTGGTTGGAATGTGCCAGACGAGCTGTCCGTTTCCCCAGCGAAGGGCGTTGTCTCCTGATCGATTACAAGGACAGTACCGGGTCGACGAATCCTCGTGACCATTACTACGGGCATGCCGTCTATACGCGACGGCATGCCCTGCTGTTCAACACGACACAGATTGTCCGTGCCTTCTATGAATCTTAGGCATCATTCTTGTCGGTGCTGGAAGTCGTTACAGGTTCACTCCCACTACGAGATGATGCGTCGTGCGAATCCGGATTGAAAGCCGCCGGCAATACCTCTTCAACCCGTTCAGCTAGGATGAAGGTCAGCTCGTCTCGCACTTCTTGCGGGACATCCTTGAGATCCTTCTCGTTGGCTTTCGGCAGGATGATCCGCTTGATTCCCGCGCGATGGGCTGCCAGCACTTTTTCTTTAATGCCGCCCACCGGCAACACCAGCCCGCTGAGGCTGATTTCACCCGTCATGGCTGTGTCGCTCCGTACGGCCTTCCCTTCGTAGGCGGAGGCCAGAGCGGTGGCCATCGTGATTCCAGCCGATGGACCATCTTTCGGAATGGCTCCGGAGGGTACGTGGATATGGACTCCATTCCGTTTAAAACGCGAAATGTCCAAACCCATGCTCTCGGCATGCGACCAGAGATAGCTCCTGGCCGCTCGCGCGGACTCCTGCATGACATCGCCCAGCTGTCCCGTCAGGGTCAGTTCATGGCTACCGGGGAGTAGAGTAGTTTCAATATAGAGCACATCTCCACCAGTCGGGGTCCAAGCAAGACCGGTGGCGACGCCGGGAGGCAGAGTCTTCCGGGCCTCCTCCGGCATAAACCGTTCGGAGCCCAACCACTCACCAAGTATATCGGCTTGAATGGTGACCGGCTGTCGTACCTGGTCTTCCGGGAGGTCGGCGAATGTCAAGGCAACTTTTCTGGTCAACCGTCCCAACATCTGCTCGAGTTGGCGCACGCCGGCTTCGCGGGTATAGCGCGAGATGACGAGATTCAGGATCTCGTCCGTAAGCACGACTTCACTAGCCAGGATGCCTGCTTCTTTGAGCCGTCTCGGCCACAGGTAGCGACGGGCAATTTCGGCCTTTTCTCGCTCGCTGTAACCTTGGAGGCGGATGACCTCCATCCGATCCAGCAACGGCTGGCTGATGGTGTCGAGGGTATTGGCCGTGGTGATGAAGAAGACCTTCGATAGATCGAACGGGAGATCCAGATAATGGTCACGGAACGTGTGATTCTGTGCCGGATCAAGAATCTCCAACAGCGCCGCTGCTGGATCCCCTCGGAAATCGCGTCCCATCTTGTCGACTTCGTCGAGCATCAAGACCGGGTTATTCACTCCGGCACGGCGGATCGCCTGAATGATGCGGCCTGGTAACGAACCAACATAGGTGCGCCGATGGCCGCGCAGCTCGGCTTCATCATGGACGCCGCCGAGGCTGAATCGCTCAAAGGTCCTGCCCATCGCCCTCGCAATCGACTGCCCCAGGCTCGTCTTGCCGACGCCGGGAGGACCGACAAGACAAAGAATCGGGGCCTTGGCTTTCGGGTTCAGCTTCAAGACTGCCAAGTGTTCGACGATCCGTTCTTTCACCTCCTTGATGCCGTAATGATCCTCCTCAAGCACCTGTCGTACGGTGGAGAGATCAAGATGTTCTTCAGACGCTTTCTTCCAAGGAAGTTCGAGGACCAGCTCCAGGTATGTCCGAAGCACCTGATGGTCCGGCGAAGTCGGCGGCACCTTGCCTAACCTGGTCACTTCGCGCTCCACTTCCTTGCGAATATGATCAGGCAAGTCTGCCTCGTTGATTTGCTTCTTCAGGCGAGACACTTCGTTTTCGTCGTCCTCGCCTTCGCCCAACTCTTGCTGGATGGCTTTCAACTGTTCGCGCAGAATGTACTCTCGTTGGCTCTTGCCGATCTTTGTCTGCGCGTCTTTCGCGATCTTCTCCCGCAGTTGCAGTATTTGGAGTTCCTTCGAAAGCGCGGCGTAGAGACTGCGCAACAGCTCGAGGGTTGAGGTGCATTCAAGCAGGCGCTGTTCCTCCGCGACGTTGAAGTTGACCAAGGAGGCAATGCGATAGGCCAGCGAGAGGGAGTCGTCCTCATTGCTCAGCACTGCGCTGACTTCCTGGACACCTGGTGCTTCAATGAGCCGGGGAAGGTCGGACAGAAGTTCCTGGATGGCCCGATGCAGTGCCTGGACTTCAGGTCCGCTGTCGGAAGGACGCTCCAACGTACGAACTCGAACCGTGGCATAGGGGGTGGACTGTTCTTCCTTGAGAAGCACGACTCGATCCAACCCTTGGACAAGCGCGTGAATCGTCCCTTCCGACGATTGGCCCAGTTGTTTGACGGTCGCCTTCGTGCCGATCGGATAGAGATCCGTCAATCCCGGTTCCTCAGTTTGAGGATCTCGTTGAGCTACGACCACGATCATCTTTTCTTCGGTCTTCATGGCCGCGTTGACGGCCGCAATGGATCGTTCTCGCCCGATCGTCAAGGGCATCATCACTCCTGGAAACAGGACCGTCCGTTTGACGGGAAGTATCGGCAACGTCGATACGAGATTATTATTTTCCATGGAGATCTATCTCCTTACCTTGCTGAGAGTTCACAGCATTATACCAACCTGATAGGTTTCCCTGCACGGAAGTCAAGGGGAAGGGAGGGGGGTGTAGCGGGAACTAATAGGCACGAGAAGGAATAGCGCAACATTCTAATAGGACGCCGGATCACTTCCTCGCCCAATCTACAGTCTTCATCCATTCCACAAATGTCGTCTGTGGGATGCCGAACTGCTGTTTTAATCCGGGGATATCGATGGCGTAGCCGACCTCGTTGAACCAGCGAAACATCGTGGCGAAGTCATGGCCCATCGCCGTCTCGGCCTGATCCATCGGGAATTCCTGAAAGCGGATCGGCCGACCCATCGCCTGCGTCAACAGTGCGGCGGTCTCGGGCATTGTGAGCTCATCTCCCGCGATGTCGATAGCCTGCCCAAGAAAATCACTTGGGCGCAGAAACGCCGAGGCCCCAAACGCGCCGATGTCCTTGAGCGCGACCATCGCCAGTCTCCTGGCCGGCTTCATGGGGAGCATCAGCAGTCCCTCCGCGGACGGTTTCGCGAAGGTGGTGAAATTTTCCATGAACCACACTGGCCGCAGAATAGTCGCCGGCAGTCCGATCTTCCGGATATGCTCTTCCACCTTCCATTTACTCTCAAAGTGCGGAATCTTTGTATTGCGATGGGCGCTTCCGACGGACGTGTAGACATAATGGGCAATGCCGGCCTGCTTCGCAGCATCGGCCAGCAGGATTCCCTGGCGCACCTCCGCCTCCATGCCTGCCTCGAACGGGGTCGACATGGCAAACACCCCATGCACGCCTCGCAGCGCCATCTGCAAGATGGCCTGGTTCGTGAGATCTCCCTGCACGATCTCGGCGCCGACCTTGGCCAGCGATGCAGCCTTCTCCGGATTCCTCGTCATCACGCGAACCGGCTGTCCCTTGCCAAGCAGCGCCCTTGCGACGGCCCCACCTTGTTGACCTGTTGCGCCGGTTACCAATATCGGTTTCGTCTGGGTTGCCATCATGACTCTCCTTTATCTGCGACTGATGGAGGTACCATACAGCGGAATGTGATTCTTGCGCCGCGTCGGTCACAGATGTCAATGTTCCATAAGGCGACCTCGCAAACGATAGGTCCTGGAGTTGGCGAATTGAGTGCCGGAAGCGTCAGCTCTTTCTGCATCGCTGGGCTCTCCGGATGTGGAGCAACGGGTTGACGGAATCCACTTCTGGTTTCGACGTCGCGCTGTGTCTCGGATCGGCAACCACACACATGCTTGAACTGAAAATTCCGCCAGTCCTCACCGGCGCGGTAACGGCGATGGGCATGTGGCCTCGTCTCCCGCCCCTTGCCCACATCTCATTTGCACTAGCGCGAGTTGTGGCCGTGGGAATGGGACTCACCGGTGTGATAATCACGGGATTGGCGATGCTGTCGTTCTGGAGAGCGCACACCACTGCGAATCCCATGAAGCCTCACCGCCATTCCTCGTGATCTGCGCGACCGTCTCCTCGCAGAAAGCTATTTATCTCGCCGTGACGATCACTTTTGCGCCTTCCGATCCGAACCGCGGCCCGATGGCATTCACAATCCCACTGCTGCTGCCTGTGACAATCGCAACCCTATTTTGTAAACGACTCATAGGTTCACTCCCTCAGCAAATGCTCCCTCTACCTCGCTTGTCGAGCTCTTCTCGGACTGGCGCCCGTGCTGGCCCAACTACGTCCGTGGAGGAAGCACCGCCCTTGTGTGCGCACTCCGGGAACACAGGGGTCAGCTTGGATGTCGGTCTCTTTCAATCTTCGGGTGAGCCTATGTCGTCGTAATACTTCTCGCGATAGATGGGGCATAGGCCTTTTTTCTGTAACAGATGCATGCTGTCCGTAATCATGGCACTATTCCCGCAAAGATAGACGGCGAGATTTTTGACTGAGGCGATCCGCTCCTCGATCAGCCGTAACACACGGCCGGATTCGCCGGACCAGCCTGGTTCCGGGCGTGAGAGTGTGGTGATAGCCGTGAAGGTCGGGGTCTGCCCGATCAAACCCGCCAATTCTCTCTGATAATACAGATCTCGCTGGCTCCGCAGTCCCCAAAACAAGGTCGCCGGTCTTGGATTCGGACGTTCCGTGTTTGCTAGTAACATCGATCGGATCGGCGCGATACCTGTGCCGCTGGCGATAAAGAGCAATTCGCGTCCAGGGTCCTCTCGCAAATAGAAATGCCCCGCCGGCCCTTTGAACTGTGTCTTTTCTCCTGCCTTGAGGTCGAAAAGTAAACTCGATCCCGGCCCACCCGGCACCTGGTTGAACAACAGGGTAATGAGGTCCGATCGGCTTGGTTGGGAGGCAATGGAATAGGCCCGTGTCACGAGATGGCCGGTCCGCGGGTGAGGCATCTCGAATGAAACGAACTGGCCGGGTTTGAAGGCGATGGTTCTCGGCTCGATCAATCGCAGATCAAGCTGCCGTACGTCGTGCGTGAGATTCTTGATCAACTCGACCTGTGCCGTACATGTCTCGATGGGCATGAGTGGAGGATTTTAACAGGATGCCCAAGAGATCTGCCAGACAGAATGGGAGGAACGAGGGTGTTACTCGCTGCTTTCTTGTACGGGCACAGGCAATGACCGAGCCACCTCAGGCTGACGAGATATCGAAACCCAAGGCATATGAGGAATTATGTCTGCATAGGTGGAACGAGACGTCGTCTTGCGCCGCCCTGGACGATCACGAACTCATAGAGCCGGCATTCCAACGCTCCGTTGAATAGTGGAATACGTTTTGACGGCGTCAATCCAATCAGCTTCGGCACGCGGGCATCGCTTGTCAGCACATAGGCGCGCCATCCGGTGAAGCGCTGCTTCAGCCAATCGCCCAGTTTGGGGTAGAACGATTCCAGCTCGTCCGGCCGGCTCAACCGGACTCCGTAGGGCGGATTGATGACTATCACGCCCTGTGCGGAGGGCGCTTCAAGATCCAGAATGTTGCTCTGCTTCAACTGAATGTCGTTGGCCACGCCTGCGCCTTGAAATGTGCGCTGTGCGATCTTCACCGTGGCGGGATCACGATCGGAGGCATAGATGGCGGCTGGCACCTGAGCGACTTGCTTGGCTCGTGCCGCTTCACGTTGCTGGCCCCATCGTGTCGCGTCGTAGACGAGTAGCTGTTCAAAGCTAAAGTTGCGTGAAGCACCCGGCGCGATCTGGCGCGCCATCAAGGCGGCTTCGAGGGGAATGGTCCCGCTCCCGCACATGGGATCGAGCAGGATGTCTTCCGGTGTCCAACCGGCAAGGCGTAACATGCCCGCCGCTAGATTTTCTCTCAATGGGGCTTCGATGGGGCCCGTTCGGTGTCCGCGCTTGAACAAGGGTTCGCCGGATGTATCCACATAAAACGTGACCGTGCTCTGGTCCAGAAAGGCATCGACCTTGATGCTCGGACGCTGGGTATCGACGCTGGGTCGTTTGTGGCGCGCGGTGACGAACTTGTCGCAGATGGCGTCTTTGATCCGGAGGGTCAGAAAGTCCAGGCTGGGGAGGGGACAGCGGCGCGCGCTGACCTTCACCTTGATCGTTTGAACGGGTGTGAACCAATCAGGCCAAGTGAGCGCATAAGCGGCTTGATAGATATCCTGTTCTGTTTTATATCGACGCTGGCCGACTTCCCAGAGGACGCGGCTGGCGATGTGCGATTTGAGATTGACCCAGGACATGGTCGACCAGGGGGCGCTGAAGCCGACGCCGCCTTCCGTCTTGGTCGTCACCGGCACGCCGAGCTGATGGAGTTCCTCTTCGAGGACGCCTTCAAGCCCGCGCGGGCAGGGTGCAAAGAATCGAGGTTTTGTGCTATCCATCCTTACCTATTTCTTTGTGAGACCCCGCCGTGAAATTCTGTAGTGCCTGTGGAGCCTCGGTCAGTCAGAAGATCCCGCCCGGCGACAATGTGCTGCGCTACGTCTGTGAGCACTGTCAGGCTATTCATTACCATAATCCCAAGATCGTCGCAGGTTGCATTGCCGAATGGGAGGACCGGATTCTCCTCTGCCGGCGCGCGATTGATCCGCGGCTGGGGCTCTGGACCTTTCCCGCCGGATTCATGGAGATCGGCGAGACGACGGAAGAGGCGGCGACCCGAGAAACGAAGGAAGAGGCGTTGGCTGACGTGGCGATGCTCTCGCTCTATGCCGTATTGAGTATGCCGAACATCGGCCAGGTGTACATGGTGTTTCGTGGCCGGATGCTCGTCCCGACGTTTGGTGCCGGAGCTGAAAGCCTGGAGGTGGATCTCTTCAAACGGGAAGACATTCCCTGGGAGGAGATGGCCTTCCCGGTCGTGGCCGAGGCGCTCCGCTGCTACGTGCGCGATGCCGAGACCGGCCAGTTCCCGCTTCAGTTGGGTACAGTGCTTGAACGCTATCCCAGCTAGGGCTGTGGTCATCGTTCAGCAGCTATTTCAATCCTGATCGTGGAATGATCGCGTGGATGTCGACGAGCTGGTCCGCGCGGTCGATGGCATAGAAGATCCGCCATTCCCCCACGGCATATTTGCAGAGTCCCGGAAGGTCGTCCGCAATCGATTCGTGGCGCAGGTTGTCGACATTGGAGGCCAGCCACTTGCACTTGTCGAGGAGCCGCTGGGCCATGGATTGGTCGATTGCGGCGAGGTCTTGCGCGGTGTCGGGTTGAAAAGCGAGGCGGTACCAGGGCATGGGGCCCTACCACCGAAGGCCGAGCTGCTGAGCCATTTCTTCGCCGGAGAGGCGCTCACCGCTCACGAGTGACTGCTTGAGGCGGGCTCTGAGCGAATCGCCGAGCTGGAGGCCGAGATCGGGATCGCCGATCAGTTCACGAATCCGATCATCCACGAGCCCCTGTACCAGTTCCTTCAACTGTTCCATCGACAACGACGAAAGGTCCATGGGAGGAGAATACGGGTCGGGATGGACGGAATGCAACGGGCCGCTTGAGTCATCTTTGTTTGGGAAGGACCCTCTTATTCTTGTTCTTCTCTGATGCTTCTGGCGAGGTATGAAGGTTGCCAGGGGCTAACTTCACTCCGAAAGATACTCCAGCCATTCCGGTTCTTTCGTTCGATCAGCTCGCAATTCAACGCCGAACCGTCGTCCATCGACCCAGGAGACGATTGCCTGGGGAATACAGAGCGGAGACTCCAAATCCGGCAATTCTAGGAACAG
>CABVRV010000054.1 GCA_902500755.1 uncultured Nitrospira sp. | reverse complement strand
GCGCCATGCCGCTGCCGAATCTTCAGGTTGCCATTGAACAGGTTCGTCAACTCCGTCGTGCTTTGTATTCACGTTTGTCTCAAGACTGATCCTTTTCTCACTTCTCCTCCCAATCCTCCGGCCCCGTCTTGCCTTTCCGTGCGCCGCATGGCGTAATGATGGTCCTTTCTCTGGGTAAACTGATCACGAAATGCCGGAACTGCCTGAAGCAGAAGTCGTTGCCCGACAAATTCGTACTCGCCTCCTTGGAGCGCGGTTGAGTGAGGTGTGGGTCGGGCGTGCGGATATCGTGCGTGAAGGCTTCAGCAGCGTACTGTGGTATCGAGATACCATCTTACAGTCTGTCCAACGGTTCGGGAAAAGCGTGGTCTTAGGATTTGTAAATGAACAGGCCTGCCGCTATGTGGTGGCAGAGCTTGGAATGACCGGCCTCCTCTTGTTCCGATCTGTTCCGACGAAATACCCGCAACACGTTCACGTCAGGCTGTTGTTCGAGGGCTCTTGTGAGCCGGAGTTGCGGTACTGGAACCCTCGTCGGTTCGGACGGCTCTCACTACTGGACAAGACCGGACTTGAACGATACCTCACGCGCCGATTTGGGGTGGATCCCCTTCTTGTCTCGAAGCAGGACTTTGTCAAAATCCTGCGAGAGCGACGCGGTCGACTGAAGCCGCTCCTGATGCATCAGCAGGTCATCGCCGGTATCGGGAACATCTATGCAAACGAGATTCTCTTCAGGGCCGGGTTTCATCCGAACATACAGGTCAGCCGGCTTTCAGTGCGGAAAATAGAACGTCTCCACACGATCATGCGGGAGGTGCTTGAGGAAGCAATTCTCTCAGGAGGGTCGAGTGTCCGTGATTTTTTTGCGCCCGACGGGACCGAGGGGCAATACAAACGCCGCCATTTGGTGTACGGAAAGGAGGGGCAACCTTGTCCAAACCGCTGTGGGCACGTTATCCGACGTCTCCAAAGCGAGCGCAGTTCGTTCATATGTCGAACTTGCCAGGTTTCCCGATGATCGAGCGGAGGCAGGGGCGATGCTACGCTACTGGTGCATCCACGGGTTTTTCATAAGAATATCGTCTGAATTTTCATTCGGTTAACATTGTGCACCGGCAATCACCGTCCTTGTAGGCCTTTTGAGCCCTCTGAACTTAGTCCCTCTGGTGTCTTGAGACATCCTATTGATTTCCGTTAGAATCCTGCTCCCCTATGGGTTGAGTTCACGATGAAGGAGAATTCGCATGGCTAAGGTGTTGGAAGGCCCCGGCATGGGGCTGATGAAGAAGTGGGGTATTCACGTTCCCAACTATGTCGTCGTCACGTCTGCCGACGAGCTGGCCAAGCTCGGACAAGCCAATGATTGGATGAAGGCTTCCAAACTGGTGGCGAAGGCGCATGAAGCGCTTGGGTCGCGTTTCAAACTCGGCCTCGTGAAAGTCGGCTTGGATCTGAACGGCGCGGTGGCTGCAACCAAGGAAATGATCGGTCGCCAAGTCGGCAGCATCACCGTGAAGCAAGTCATCGTGTCGGAAATGGTCGCTCACAAGGAAGAATATTATTGTGCCGTGAAGTCCACCCGTGAGGGTAGCGAGATCCTGGTCGCCAATTGTGGAGGGATTGAAGTCGAATCCAACTGGGATCGTGTCAAGCGATTATGTCTCGAAGTCGGTCAGTCACCCAGCCACGAAGCTCTCGAAAAGCTCGCGAAAGATGCAGGGTTCACAGGCGCCCTGACCAAAAAGATGGCCGATTTCGCCGGCAAGATGTTCACCTGTTTCGACAACGAGGACGCACAGTATCTTGAGGTGAACCCGGTCGTTGTCCGCGAGAGCGACGGCGAACTGGTCGCACTCGATGCCGTGACGCTGCTCGACGGGGACGCGAAGTTCCGCCATCCGGATTGGAACTTCCAGTTTGCCGCAGAGTTCGGGCGCGCCTACAGTAAAGACGAAGTGGAAGTGATGGCGGTCGACAGCAAGATCAAGGGCTCGGTCAAATTCATTGAGATTCCTGGTGGAGACACGGCCATGCTTCCCGCCGGCGGGGGGGCCAGCGTGTACTACTCTGATGCGGTCGTGGCGCGTGGTGGGAAGCTGGCGAATTATGCTGAATACTCAGGCGATCCACCCGATTGGGCGGTGGAAGTGCTCACGGAGAAAGTGTGTTCGCTGCCCGGTATTAAGAACATTATTGTCGGCGGCGCAATTGCGAACTTCACCGACGTGAAGAAAACCTTCGGCGGGATTATCAACGGATTTCGCAAGGCAAAGGGCGACGGCAAAATGAAGGGCGTCAAGATTTGGGTCCGACGCGGCGGGCCGCGCGAAAAGGAAGGCCTCGACGCGATGCGTGCATTGAAGGACGAAGGGTTCGACATCAATGTCTTCGATCGTAACACCCCGCTGACGGACATCGTCGACAAAGCGCTGCAAAAACAGTAACGGAGACTCGGGACTGAGAACTGAGTGCGAGGCTCTTCACTCGCTCGGTCCTCAGTCCTCGGCACTCAGTCCTGAAGGAAAGAGGGAGATTCCGATGAGCATTTTGGCTAATAAAGACACCCGCGTGGTGATTCAAGGAGGTGCCGCCGGTGTCAACGCGGCCCGTCGCATGGCGGAGTTCTGCTACCTGATCAAGCGCCCGCTCAACGTCGAGGCATTCGTCTATCCACCGGATGCCGGCAAGACCAACGAAATTCCGTACGGCAGCGGTTTGATTGCCATTCCTGTGTACAAGACGATTGCGGAGGCGACAAAAAATCATCCGACGATCAACACCAGCCTCGTCTATATCGGCGCTGACCGTGCGATGAAGGGCACCATGGAAGCGCTGGATGATTCGCATATTAAGGTCGTGTCGATGATCACGGAAGGCGTGCCTGAAAAGGATGCCAAGCTGCTCGGCGCTCATGCGCGCAAGCTCGGCAAAGTGTTCAATGGCCCGTCCTCTATCGGGATCATTTCCGCGGGAGCCTGCCGATTGGGCGTGATCGGCGGTGCATTCGACAACCTGGTCCTCTCCAAGCTCTACCGCGAAGGGTCGTTCGGCGTCATCACGAAGTCGGGCGGTTTATCCAACGAGATCATCTGGATCTGTTCACAATTTGCGGACGGTATCACGACGGCGATCGGAATCGGCGGCGATGCGTATCCAGGGACGGACTATGTGAGCTACCTCGAGATGTTCGAAAACGATCCGCAGACCAAAGCCGTCGTCATTGTCGGCGAAATGGGCGGCGACCTGGAGGAACGAGCAGCAGAGTGGTACGGTGCGAAGAAGCGTCGCGTGAAACTCATCGGTGTCGTGTCGGGTTTCTGTCAGGAGAGTTTGCCGAAGGGGATGAAGTTCGGGCACGCCGGTGCCAAAGAAGGGATGAAAGGGGAAGGGTCGGCCCGATCCAAGTCCGACGCTCTCAAGAAAGCCGGCGCGATTGTCCCGGCGACATTCGGGGCGCTGGGTCCGGCGATCAAGGATACCTACCAGGAATTACTGAAGTCCGGTCAGGTCAAGGAAGTTGTTGAGCCTACCGCTCTTCCAAGACTTCCCAAAACGGTCGAAGAGGCGATGAAGGCGGACGAAGTCATGGTTGCGCCGCTGATTCGCACGACCATCAGCGACGACCGCGGCGATGAACCGTGCTACGACGGCTATCCGGCCTCCGAACTCATCAATAAGGGCTATGAGATTCCTCACGTGATTGGGTTATTGTGGGACAAACGGCTGATTTCGAAGCAGGAAGCTGAAATCATCAAGCGCATCATGATGTTGTCGGCCGACCATGGTCCTTGCGTGAGTGGTGCCTATGCGACGATCCTCGCGGCCTGTGCCGGTATCGGACTGTCGCAAGCGGTGGCCGCCGGATTGATCATGATTGGACCGCGTTTTGGTGGAGCCGTCACGGATGCCGGACGCTGGTTCAAGTATGCCGTCGACAACAAGATGAATGTGGACGACTTCCTAGCCTACATGAAGAAGAACGTGGGGCCTGTGCCAGGCATTGGGCACCGCGTCAAAAGTTTGCGCAACCCGGACAAGCGGGTGAAAGAGCTTGTCGGGTACGTCAAGAGTTTGAGCATCAAGACACCCTGCCTTGATTTTGCTCTGCAAGTTGAGCAGGTGACGGCGGCCAAGAAAGATAATCTTATTTTGAACGTCGATGGGACAATGGCGGCCGTTTTAGTTGACCTCGGCTTCCCGGTTGATAGTTTGAACGGTTTCTTTATCCTGTCTCGTACGATCGGATTGATCGGCCACTGGGTCGATCAAAAGCGGCAAGACAGCCGCTTGATCCGGTTGTTCGATTATTTGGTGAACTACGCGGCGCCCAAACGACGCGAAGTGCCGCCATTGAAATAACCGCGGGAGCTCCTGCTGCTTGGTAAGTCGCGGGATGCGCCGCTCTAACAGAGGCTATCGGTGAAGGGTGCGCGGCAAGGGAGACCAACTCCCTCGCTCCCGACATCATATCCCTAGCCCGTTCGAAGGAGAGAGCAATGTCACTTGAGCTTGCGAAGAAGCTCTACGCGAAGATGCCCGATGTGTGCGCGAAGGCGAGGGCAAAATTCGGCCGCCCGTTGACGTTGTCGGAGAAGATTCTTGTTTCGCATGCCGACAATGTCGATGCTCAAACCTGGGAGCGTGGAAAGGCCATGCTGGCGCTGCGCCCCGATCGTGTGGCGATGCAGGATGCCACGGCCCAGATGGCGGTGTTGCAGTTTATGCAGGCCAACAAGAAGAAAGCCGCTGTGCCGAGCACCATCCACTGCGACCACTTGATCCGCGCTGAGATGGGGTCCGAGAAGGACTTGCTTCGGGCCATGGATGAGAATAAGGAGGTCTATAACTTCCTGGCCTCTGCGGCGAAAAAGTACGGGATTGGATTCTGGAAGCCCGGCGCCGGGATCATTCACCAGGTGGTCCTGGAAAATTACGCCTTCCCTGGTTGCCTCATTATCGGCACTGATTCCCACACGCCGAACGGCGGCGGGTTGGGAGGGTTGGCCATCGGTGTCGGAGGCGCTGATGCCGGTGAAGTGATGGCAGGCTTGCCCTGGGAAGTCTTGCATCCGAAACTCATCGGTGTGAAGCTCACCGGTAAGCTGAGCGGCTGGGCCTCGCCCAAGGACGTCATTCTCTATCTCTGTGGTCTCTTGACCGTGAAGGGTGGGACGAACAAGATTGTCGAATACTTTGGTCCGGGAGCCGAGACGATCAGCGCAACCGGCAAAGGTACCATCTGTAATATGGGCGCTGAGTTAGGCGCGACGACGTCGGTCTTTCCTTTTGATCAGAAGATGGTCGACTATTTGAACATCACGGATCGGGCGGATTGGGCGAAGTTGGCGCAGGCCAACAAGGCCTTGCTCATGGCGGATCCGGAAGTTACTCAGTCGCCAGAGAAGTATTACGACCAGATCGTTGAGATTGATCTGTCGAAACTTGAGCCGCATGTCGTGGGGCCACATACGCCGGACCTCGCACGGCCGGTTTCAAAGCTGAAGGCGGAAGCAAAGGAGAAGGGGTACCCGGTCGAGCTCAAGGCGGCGCTGATCGGCAGCTGCACGAATTCATCTTACGAAGACATCAGTCGCTCGGCCCATGTGGCACAGCAGGCGCTGAAGGCCGGCTTGAAGGCGAAGGCGTCGTTCCTCATTTCCCCTGGGTCGGAACGCATCTACCATACGATGAAGCGTGACGGATTCTTGGACACATTCGAGAAGCTTGGCGGGACGGTGCTGTCCAATTCCTGCGGCCCCTGCATCGGGCAATGGAAGCGTGCCGATGGGGTCAAAGGCAAAGCCGATTCAATCGTCAGCTCCTTCAACCGGAACTTCCCGGGCCGGAACGATGGGATCAGTGAGACGCTGTCGTTCCTCGCAAGTCCGGAAGTCGTGACGGCCTATGCGATTACCGGTGACCTGGGCTTTGATCCGGTCAATCAGACCGTGAAGGGCGCAGACGGTAAAGAGTTCAAGCTCCAGCCCCCCGTGGGCGAGGAGCTGCCGGCCAAGGGTTTTGCCAAGGGAGAAGAGGGGTATGTTGAGCCTGCCGCAGACGGCTCAAGCTTGACCGTCGAGATCCCGCCGACGAGTGAGCGGCTGCAAGTACTGCAACCGTTCCCGCGTTGGGACGGAAAAGATTTCGAGAAGTTGCCGCTCTTGATTAAGACCAAAGGCAAGACCACAACAGACCATATCTCTCCGGCTGGGCCTTGGCTCAAGTTCCGAGGTCATCTGGATAAGATCAGCGACAACATGTTTCTCGGAGCCAACAGTGCGTTTGCGTCTGAGCCCGGCAAGGGAACGAACGTGTTGACCGGTGAAGCAAACCTGACGATCGCTCAGATCGCCCGAGCCTATAAAGCAAAGGGCATCGGTTCCATCGTCGTCGGCGATGAGAACTATGGCGAGGGCAGCAGTCGTGAGCATGCAGCGATGTCTCCGCGGTTCTTAAACGTGCGCGCCGTCATTACGAAGAGCTTCGCGCGCATCCATGAAACAAATTTGAAGAAGCAGGGCATTCTACCGCTGACGTTCGCCGATCCGAAAGACTACGACAAGATCGAGATGAATGATCGGTTGAGCGTGGTGGATTTGGCGAATCTCTCGCCGGGGAAACCGGTCACGGTCGTGGTGCACAAGGCGAGCGGCGATGTGAAGGTTCAGGCGAATCACAGTATGACGACTCAACAAATCACGTGGTTTAAAGCTGGTTCCGCGCTGAATGCGCTCAACTAAATAACTGAAAGAGGAGACGCCATGGCGAAGGCAGATAAAATCATCTATACAAAGACCGACGAAGCCCCGATGCTTGCAACCTATTCGTTCCTGCCGATCATCAATGCCTTCTCGAAGGCGGCGGGTGTGACCGTGGAGCTGCGCGACATTTCGCTTGCAGGCCGTGTCATTGCTGTGTTTCCGGAGTACCTGACACCGGCACAAAAACAACATGATGCCTTAGCTGAATTGGGCGAGCTGGCCAAGACGCCCGAGGCCAATATCATCAAGTTGCCCAACATCAGCGCCTCCATCCCTCAGCTGGTGGCGACGATCAAGGAATTGCAAAAGCAGGGCTACAAGCTGCCGGACTATCCCGAAAATCCAAAAGACGACAAAGAAAAAGATATCAAGGCGCGCTACGACAAGGTGAAGGGCAGCGCTGTGAATCCGGTGTTGCGTGAGGGTAATTCGGACCGCCGCGCTCCGCTCTCCGTGAAGGCCTATGCCCGGAAGCATCCACACAAGATGGGCGCGTGGTCGTCGGATTCTAAAACCCACGTCTCCCACATGAAGAGTGGCGATTTCCGTTCGAATGAGAAGTCGCTCACGATTCCTGCTGCGACGACGGCAAAGATCGAATTTGTCGGTGCAGATGGGAAGACCACGGTATTGAAAGAGAAAGTCGCGTTGCAAGCCGGTGAAGTGTTGGATGCGACCTTCATGAGCGTGAAGGCCCTGCGCACGTTCTTGGAGGAGCAGATTGAGGATGCCAAGAGCAAGGGCGTGTTGTTCTCGCTTCACATGAAGGCCACCATGATGAAGGTCTCCGACCCGAAGATCTTCGGCCATGGCGTCACGGTCTATTACAAGGATGTTTTCGAGAAACACGGCGAGACGTTCAAGAAGCTCGGCGTCGATCCGGACAACGGACTCGGCGACGTCTATGCCAAGATCAAGTCCTTGCCGGACGAGCAGCGCAAGGCGATCGAAGCCGACATCCAGGCCGTCTATCAGAAGCGGCCGCCGATGGCGATGGTGAACAGCGACAAGGGGATCACCAATCTCCACGTGCCCAGCGACATCATCATCGATGCCTCCATGCCGCCGGTGATCCGCGATTCCGGCAAGATGTGGAACCCGCAAGGCCAATTGCAGGACGTGAAGTGCGTGATTCCTGACTCGAGCTATGCGCCGGTCTATCACGAGGTCGTCGAGTTCTGTAAAAAGAACGGGGCCTTTGATCCGAAGACGATGGGCTCCGTGCCTAACGTTGGTTTGATGGCACAGGCGGCTGAGGAATACGGTTCGCATGACAAAACGTTCAAGGCGCCGGGCAACGGCACCATCCGCATCGTGGATGCGGCCGGCAACACCTTGCATGAGCACAAGGTGGAGGCGGGAGACATCTGGCGTGCCTGCCAAGTGAAGGATGCCCCGATTCAGGACTGGGTCAAGCTGGCCGTGACACGCGCCAGGGCGACCGGCGCGCCTGCAGTCTTTTGGTTGAATAAAGATCGCGCGCACGATGCCGAGCTGATCAAGAAGGTGAATGCCTATTTGCCGAAGCATGACACGAACGGTCTTGAGATCAAGATCATGTCGCCGGCGGACGCCTGCCGCTTTTCCATCGAGCGGATGAAGGAAGGCAAGGACACGATTTCCTGCACCGGCAACGTCCTCCGCGACTATTTGACGGACCTGTTCCCGATTCTCGAAATTGGGACCAGCGCCAAGATGCTCTCGATCGTCCCGCTGCTGAACGGCGGAGGGTTGTTCGAGACCGGCGCGGGTGGATCAGCTCCGAAGCACGTGCAGCAGTTCCAGGAAGAAGGCTATCTGCGCTGGGATTCACTCGGTGAGTTCCTCGCGCTCGCGGCTTCATTGGAGCATCTCGCGAAAGTGGGAAATAATCCGGTCGCCAAGATTCTGGCCGATACGCTGGATCAGGCCAACGCGAAGTTCCTAGAGAGCAACAAGTCGCCGGCTCGCAAGGTCGGTGAAATCGACAACCGTGGCAGCCATTTTTACCTCGCGCTCTATTGGGCGCAGGCCTTGGCCGCACAAACGGCGGATAAGCGGATCGCGGAACGGTTCGCCAAGATCGCGAAGGACCTGAGCGACAACGAGAAGAAGATCGACGGCGAATTGCTGGCGGCGCAGGGCAAGCCACAAGATGTCGGCGGCTATTATCATCCGGATGACGCCAAGGCTGCCAAGGCCATGCGTCCGAGTACGACCTTGAACGCGATCATCGACGCGATCGCCTAATAGGAACGAGTAGTGGGGACTGAGGACTGAGGTTTTGAGAAGGAGCGTCAATTCCTTCACTCGGTCCTCAGTCCTGAGCTACAAAAGCTATGACGACTGAAAGTTGAAAACTATGGCAACGGACGATACCAACGTCATTGATCAGCCTGAGGTGATGAAGCCTCGGATGGTCACGATCGAGATCGCCGGCAAGAAAGTGGATGTGCCGGAAGGGATCACGGTCGTCAAAGCCATGTGGTATGCGGGGATGGACGTCGTTCGTGGGGTCGGCTGTCTCGGCGGCTTCTGCGGCGCCTGTGCCACCTACTATCGCACGAAAGATGATCCCAAGGTCCGTACGTGTCTTGCCTGCCAAATGGCGGTGCAAGATGGGATGTCTTTCACAATGATGCCGCCGTTCCCAGCGCGCAAGGCGTCCTACGAGATCCAAAAGCTTCAAGATCCCAAACAAGACCTCTTCAATCTCTATCCCGAAGCCCCGCTGTGCCGAAACTGTAATGCCTGTACGGAAGCTTGTCCGCAGAAGATCGACGTGCGTGAAGGGGTGTGGAAGGCGGTGTTTGGAGACTTTAAGAGCGTCTCTGAGATGTTTATGGACTGCGTCATGTGCGGCATGTGTACGCCGGTGTGTATCGCCGACATCGCTCCCAACCTGGTGGCCTTGTATGTGAGCCGCGCGCAAGGGGCCCATTTCGCCGAGAAGCCGGTCGGGCTCAATGCCCGTATCAAAGAAATTCAAGACGGCCGATTCAACGACGATTGGAATAAAGTGCTCAAGATGAACGAGAAAGAATTGGCCGACTACTGTGCGACGGTAAAATAAGAACGTCTCAAAGCCTGCACGTCCAAAAGTTGTTTCTAAGGCTTGGTGACTTTCTGAATCTTTAGACGTTTGACCTGGAAATCATGGACATCCACGCGCTTCAACAAGTCGTCCACCAGACTCGGGATGCTCGTCGCAAGCAGACCATTCCAAAATTTTCTTCTGCGGATCGCGATCAGCTGATCCACAAGTATCATCCTGATTTTCGAGCGAGCGCCTATCGACCGATCCGGTTCGGTCCCAACGAAGGGGACAGGACGGTCGTCGAACTGGCCACCTTATTGGAAGGCGAGAGCCCGATTCAGAACCATGCCGAACTGACGCCACACCATACGACCGATGTGTTGGTGATCGGCGGCGGCGGCGCGGGTTGTGCAGCGGTCTTGCACGCCCACGGCGCCGGCGCCAAGACGATTCTGGCGACGAAGCTGCGTTTGGGCGATTCCAACAGCGTGATGGCGCAGGGTGGGATGCAGATTTCCGTCGCGCCGGAAGACTCGCCGGTGACCCATTTCATCGATACGCTCAAGGGCGGCCACATGGAGAACGACCACGCCCTTCTGAAGACCATGGTCGAGGATGGGCCGTCGATTGCGAAGTGGTTGCTGGAGCTGGGCGTGCTGTTCGACCGTCAGGCCGACGGCAATCTCCATGTGAAGAAGGGCGGCGGCAGTTCTAAGCCACGTCTCTTGACCTGCTCAGACTACACCGGCCTCGAAATCATGCGCGTGCTCAAGGACGAGGTCATCAACCAAAAGATTCAGTTGCTCGAGTTTGCAGCCGCCATCGAATTGCTGAGTGACGAGGCGGGAAACTGCGCCGGAGCCATCTTCAAAGATCTGGATAATCAGCGACACGTGGTCGTGGCGGCTAAGTGCGTGATCCTGGCGACCGGTGGCATCGGTCGGCTGCACATCCAGGGGTTCCCCACGAGCAATCACTATGGGGCGACCGGGGACGGGCTCTGCTTGTCTTATCGCATGGGTGCGAAGCTCGCGCACATCGACACCTTCCAGTACCACCCGTCAGGAGCGGTCTATCCGGAGCAGTTGATCGGCGCGCTGGTGACGGAAGGGATCCGTTCCGAAGGCGGTCATCTGGTCAACGCCAAGGGCGAGCGCTTCGTCAACGAGCTCGACACCCGTGACGTCGTGTCGTCGTCGATCATCCGCGAGTGCGAAGCGGGACGCGGGATCAGGACGATGTCGGGCCGCGTCGGAGTCTGGCTGGATACGCCGTTATTGGATGCCGAACATGGTCCGGGCACGGTCGAAAAACATTTCCCGGCGATGATGTTGCAATTCGAACGCTTCGGCATCGATATCAGTAAGGATCCGGTGCTGATTTATCCGACTCTCCACTATCAGAACGGTGGGGTGAAGATCGATACGAATTCGGAAACCAATGTGAAGAACCTTTTCGTGGCCGGTGAGGCCTCCGGCGGCCTGCATGGGCGCAATCGGTTGATGGGCAACTCATTGCTCGATCTCATGGTGTTCGGCAAGCGCTCAGGATTGACCGCAGCCGGACGGGCTGGAGCGATGAAACAGGGGAAATTGACGCTACAGCATCTCGATCGGTTCCGAGCCGAAGCGAAGAAACATGGCAATGTCAGCGGCGTCATCTCGCCGATGATTTTGCCGGCCTATACGAGAAAAGTGGGATAGTAATGAGGACTGAGTGCTGAGGACTGAGCGAAAAAGTAGCTAAACTCAGTCCATAGTCCTCGTTACTCAGTCCTGAACCGACAGAAGGAGCGACATGAACGTTCACGAGTTTCAAGCGAAGCAACTCTTCGCCCAGTTCGGCGTGCCGGTGCCGCGTGGAAAAGAAATCACCTCTCCGGAAACGGCGACTGCTTGGGCGAATGAACTCAACACGCCGGTGTTCGTCGTCAAGGCGCAGATCCATGCCGGAGGCCGCGGCAAGGCCGGCGGGGTCAAGATCACCAAAGACAAAGGCACTGTGGCCGGCTTGGCGAAGGAGTTGATCGGAAAGACGCTCGTAACCCACCAGACAGGTCCCAAAGGCCGCAAAGTCCATCGCCTGTTGATGGAAGAAGGGGCGAACATTTCAAAGGAACTGTACCTGTCGCTCCTTGTCGATCGGGACACGGGATGGCCCACGTTCATCGCCAGCACGGAAGGCGGGATGGAAATCGAAGAGGTCGCCGCTCATACGCCGGAAAAGATCATCAAGGAGCCGATCGACCCAGCCGTGGGATTTCAGGGTTACAACGGGCGAAATATCGCCTTTGCGCTTGGATTACCCAGCATTGAGCCGGCGGTCGTGAATCCCTTCAACAAGATGTTGGGAAATCTGTATCGCCTCTTCATGGAGAAGGATTGCGCCCTTGTCGAAATCAACCCGTTGATCATTACCAAAGAAAAGACCGTCGTCGCGCTGGACGGCAAAGTCTCCTTTGACGACAACGGTCTCTTTAAGCATGAAGATGTGCAAAAGATGCGCGATCTCAACGAAGAAGAGCCGCTTGAGATCGAAGCGACGGCCAACAATCTCAACTATGTGAAGCTGGACGGCAACATCGGCTGCATGGTCAACGGCGCCGGTTTGGCGATGGCGACGATGGATGTGATCAAGCTGGCCGGCAGCGAGCCGGCGAACTTCTTGGATGTCGGCGGCGGCGCGACGAAAGAGACGGTTGCGGCGGGTTTCCGCATTCTACTCAAAGATCCGAACGTCAAGGGCATCTTCATTAACATTTTTGGGGGCATCGTTCGGTGTGAGCGTATCGCCCAAGGTGTGATCGACGCGGCCAAGGAAGTGAAGATCACGGTGCCGTTGGTAGTACGTTTGCAGGGAACGAATGCCGAGGAAGGTCGCAAGCTGTTGGCCGAATCCGGCCTGAAGTTGGACGTCGCTAACGACCTCTGGGAAGCGGCACAGAAAATCGTGAAGTTGACGGGGAAGACAGCGTGAGGGGGATGCGGCGTCAGGCTGCCGATCGCTTTCCGCCTCTCGGAGCGACCCTTCCGGGCTCGACCGAGCGGAAGCCTTCGGGAATTCCCTCGGAGACTCGGTCAGTTCCCGCTTTCCTTCTCGGCCTAGCCTCGGTGGGTCCCCGCTCCTTCGGCAAGTCGCTCTTGGCAGTCCCGACGACGCTGAGAGGGTGAGAGAAAAGGAGAAGGTATAGCAGTCCAGAGCCTCCGCGTAAGTCGCGGCGGCAGGCCCGACCATCCCATTTCTGGTGAGATGAGAAGGAGCTATTCCTACCCAAAACAACTTGAACGCTGAGATAAAATGCTCTCGGGTGGCGTGGCGAACGGGGGCCCCACCGCGCGCAACGAAAGGGCCCCACTGGGGGATGGGTGGAGTGAGCACGGTGGGGCTGTTCGCCACGACAGGACCCGCAGGGTGGAAAGACGGAAATTATTTCTGGATTGGGACTAGGAAATAAGAAGAGAGGTTCATCGTGAGCATACTAGTCAACAAGAATACCCGAGTAGTGGTGCAGGGGATTACGGGCAAGGAAGGCTCGTTCCATGCGACGCAGTGCAAGGCCTACGGCACAAAGGTCGTGGCTGGTGTCACTCCAGGCAAGGCCGGGCAGGAGGTTGAAGGCATTCCGGTCTTCAATACGGTGCGGGATGCGGTGAAGAAGCAGCAGGCTGACACCTCGCTCATTTTCGTGCCGCCGCCGTTCTGCGCCGATGCCATCCTCGAAGCAGCTGATGCCGGAATCAAGTTGATCATCTGCATCACCGAAGGCATTCCCGTCAACGATATGGTGAAGGTCAAGCGGGCGCTCCGAGGTCGGGATGTGAGGCTGGTTGGACCGAATTGCCCCGGCGTCATCACGGTCGATGAAGCGAAGATCGGCATTATGCCCGGATTCATTCATAAGAAGGGTGTAGTCGGAGTGGTGTCTCGCAGCGGGACCCTCACCTATGAAGCCGTCCATCAACTCTCAACTTTAGGACTAGGTGAGACGACCTGTGTCGGGATCGGTGGCGACCCCGTGAACGGCACGGGATTTGTGGATGTCTTGCCGTTGTTTGAAAAGGACACAGAGACCCAGGCCATTGTCATGATTGGAGAGATCGGCGGCGATGCGGAAGAAAAAGCCGCTGAATTCATCAAGAAAAACGTCAAGAAACCGGTCATCAGCTTCATCGCCGGCATCACGGCGCCTCCAGGACGCCGCATGGGCCACGCCGGGGCGATTATCTCCGGTGGTAAGGGCACCGCTGCTGAAAAGATGAAGACCCTGGAAGCGGCTGGGGTCAAAGTCGTCAAGAATCCGGCTGAAATCGGCGAAGCGGTTAAAAAAGCGTTAGGCCGGTAGATTCCCGAGTAGGCTTCTTCTATCGCCATCCTCCCCTGATACAATTTCGTCGGTGTCATTTCTACGGCGTGTCCATCGACATCACTCCGTGACGCGGGCGTGACGACTAGATTCTATATCTTTCAATGAGTTGTTCGCCAGCGTTGCGGAGCTAGATAGGAGCGGATTGTGATGACCGCCGCCGAAGACGTGAGAAATGGTCAAGCCTGCTGGGATATTGGATTTACCGATAGCTCCAATCCGTTTTATCTATTTTCAAAAATGAACGTGGGATTGCTACTGTTGGCGCCGTCCGCCCTACGATGCGAGAAGAGCATCCCCTCATGGTCGCTCTGGAGGCGGATATGTGGACTCTCATGTCAATAACCGCAACAGCCGAATCAGGGGTCGATTCGAGTATCACGAAGATGCTATCGTCTCGTGTCGCCTCGCTGAGCATCGACGATATCCTGATGGATATCAAATTTCGCGACTCAAATTCGTCGAAGAACATGTTTTCTTTACCTTGGGAGGGTGATGAATGAAAACGAGAATTTCGGCGATGATTTGTCTCCTCTGTATCCTCGGCTATCCTCTCTCCGCGTCAGCGGAAGATGAGCTCCCGACAATCTCGTCCGGGACGATCGAGCCCTATCTGTCCTTTATGGCGGGCGTGGCAATGCCGTTCAGTCAGGACGCCACGTTTACTAACGGGACGCTGCCGCGGGTGGAAAAGGATGTCGACTATCAGATGAAACAGACGATCGGTGGCAACGCAGGGGTCTGGTTTCCAACCAGAAACAAGTTGGCGGGATTCGATGTCGGCGTTGAAGTCGCGGGCTTTGTTTGGTATCCGGACATAGCCTGCTGTCGGAACGGGGTGAATGGGACTCTGAATCCGGACGGATCGTTTGAGGGCACCACGACTGAAACGCAAGGCATCTATATCGGCTCCAATTTCCTGATTCGACGACCGATGGGGATTTCCGAGGCCTATCCCAACGGACGGTGGCATCCGTACGTCGGGGTTGGTGTGGGAGCGCATCAGATCGCGCAAAGGCCGGGTGGATTCCGGGGGGCTGGTTTTCAGAACGCCATCGCCGACCAGCGGAATACGGCTCCCGGGTTTCTCGCGATGGGAGGAGTCAAGGCGCATCTCTTCAAGTACGTGGCGGCGTTTGTTGAGGCGAAGTATGTCCATGCCTTTCACGATGAATTGGCAACGGATCGGTTTGGGGCATCCCCAGTTGGCACTAATGAACTAGTTATAGATAATTATGAATCCACGATCAGAACGATCTTTGTGCATGCGGGCTTGTCGCTGCACTTTGACATCAAGCCGTAGGGTCTTGCAGACATGCCACCTGCTATCCCACCGTGAAGTGGGATAGCAGGTTTTCTATTTCCGAAAATCTAGAGATGTTCCAGCCGCTGGTAGAGCCTCCTCTCATCCCTTCAAGCACTCGAGAACGATGTCGATTTCCGACCAATGATTCGTTTCAATTCATGCACCTCGTTCTACCCACCTAACAGAGCTTGCCTTTGTCAGACACTTCTCACAGGTAGTCAGCAACCTGTCACAATGGAATCTGTGGCTTGAGTAGTACAACGGGCTTGGTCGTTGCTGTACCCCGCGTGCATGTCAGGTCTGCTTGTGGGTCTTGGGCTGTCTTGCGATTTGTAGGGGTGCTGATTGCGAGGAGCTACTTGCTCGAAGACGTGCTTCGGACTACTCAGGTGGAGAGGTGCCCACAAAGTATCGGTGTATGAGGCTGTCGGATGCACAGCAACGTGGGTTTCTCAAACATATCGAACGAGCTTTCTATTGAAGATGATATCCCATAGAGTAAGTGTAGTCCCATTTGTCTGATGGCCTAGTTGGCTCTAGTCAAAAGTATCGGTGTAGTACATTCAGCCTTAAGCACAAGAGGGATTTACCAGTGCGAGCCAACAGGCTACCCTCCGCGCCCAATCCAGAGGTAACGTCGTGTTGCCTGGTTCAATTCTTCTACTTCAACTTTTTGGAGGAGGGACCTATGAAGCTACATCACGTGTTGCTATTGTCCGCACTGATTGGGATGCCAAGTACCGCTGCATTGGCGGACCCACCCAGCAATCTACAAGTGTTTACGAGTTCGGGCTCATTTACGGTGCCGTCCGGGATAACAAAAATTGAGGTCGAGTTGTGCGGTGGGGGGAGAGGCGGCGCTGGCAGTACTGGCGCTAATACTGGAGGAGGGGGACAGGGTGGCGGTTTTGGACAAGGGGTCTTTTCTGTTACTGCAGGAAGTACACATGCCGTGACTGTTGGTGCAGGCGGGGCTGGCGGGGGTTGGACATCAGGGGGAGCGGCAGGGGGCACATCATCGTTCGGGACCCTCATATCAGCGACTGGTGGCGGCAGTGGTGGAGGAAGCACTGCACCATTAAATATGACGGGTTTTAGCGGTCAAAGTAGTTCTATTAATATGTCCGGCCAGGGGCCGTCGTACACTCTTGGAGGCGCTTGCGGTAACGGGTCGTCCCGAGGAAAGGGCGGTAATGGAACGAAAACCACTACAGGGGGTGCCGGCACGGCGGGATATGTCGTGGTGCGCTGGTAGATCCTGTAGATTAGGGGAGGGATGCGACACCGTTTCGCCAATGGGAGCGGTGCTCGTGTCCGTCCTACCAACACGTGAGAATTTTTCTCAAATTGACTATTGGTATCCGAAAGGAGTGCTGGTGGAGTTCATGAACTCACCACGTGGTCTTAGGGCCACATGGTGAGTTGCTCATGACTATATCTGTGATGCAGAAGCCAATTTCCGTTATGGATCACCTATGGCTATAGAGAGGTATTCTATGTTGATGCGCGAGGCTTTAGCCGACCTAGGCTCCAGGAAATGCATCATCTCAATGGCACATCTGATGCTCGTGATTGTCCTGCTTGCAGCCCTCAACGGCTGCACAGAGAATGGAGGAGGCCAAGCAATTTCTAGCCTTTCAACGCCAGTGAACGCGACGGCAGAGCCATCCTCAGAGATGTCTCCTCGTTCTACTGATGCACCCCAGGCACGACAAGCATACTCGGTTTCCTTCCCGGCTACGGAGGAGACCACGGATGTCGCTTCTGATCTCAGCTATACAGATGGCCCGCCTCCCCGTTCAGAGTCATCGGATGATCCGATGACTACCGTCACGTCGACGCCAACAGGGGTGACAGTGCGTTTGTACTGGCAGCATTCCGCTGAAGCTAATATATTCGGCTATTACGTCTATTATGGGAAGCAACCGGCTCAAGAATCAGGTTCCTGCTCTTCGTACGAGGCAAACCAAGCTGTCGAGGCTCCACCTGCGACGATTACCGGTCTGGAACCGGATACGCTCTATTTCTTCGCCATCAAAAAGTTCAATGAGTCGGAGAACTCATGTTCGGAGGAAATCATGGTGACAACTACACCGGGCTGAAACCGAGTAGACCGAACGTGCTACGGAGACTCTGGTGTACCACGCTGGGCTTCCCCTGAAGGGCTGATCTCTGTATCTCCCAGACTGGACTGTCTGTTGGCGATGACATCGGACGGGGAAGAATACGTAAGAAATTAAGCTAGGTGATTGAGACGACGAGAAAGCTAAAGATGTTTGTCGTAGCGTATGTCGATGCCTCGGAGTTGCTTGAGTCTGGCGCAGAAGTTCTCAATCAGACGCCGAGCCTTCATTCCCGAACAGCTCCGACATATCACGCTATGGGATTCCGGTGCGATAACCGTAGAAAACGGGTTCCAAGAACGATCTGATGTCCTTCGCGTCACTTTCACCGAATCCCCAAGGCCAGGAAGCAGTTGCTTGGTGTTCTCCAACTGGTCATCATAGAAACCGCAACGTTTTACCAGCTGAGGGCCTCTCCTTTGGTCCATGAACGGTGAATCATATCGGTCCCACTCATTGTCAAGCGGGTAAGTTAATGGACGGGTCGTCCTAGATCTTCCCGAAGGTTCTCTCAAAAAACTGCTTCACCTTTCCCATGTGATCTTCAATATCCGACTTGAGATGCTTCGCTCCCGCTTGCCAGTCATCCGTCGTGTAACCGACGCGACGGGCGAGGAAGATGAATTCGTCGGAGTCGACCGGCGGGAGGACACGGTCTTTAGCATTGCCCCGGACCATGCGAAGGCCATCGATGAGCATGCGAATGAAAAAATAGGCCTTTCGCAGATCCTCGCCGTCTTGCCTCGTCACAAGCCCACAGTCGACCAGAGCTGCCAAGGCCTGCATCGTGTTGGAAGTGCGCAAGCCGGTGAGCGTATGGCCATGCATGATCTGGAGGTACTGGACGGCATATTCGATATCGACGATGCCTCCCGGGCTATGTTTAAGATTCATCGTGCCGCGTTCCACCAGTTCTTTTAGCTGTTGCCGGCGTAAATCGAGTGCGGTCCGAAGATCCCAAGGTTTGCCGCTGTAGACGTAATGATCGCGATGGGCTTCGACGCGCTTGCCGAGCGCCGCATCGCCGGCCACATGCCGTAGTTTGATCAAGGATTGACGCTCAAAGGGGGCAGCCTGGCCACGATCGCTGTAGTACTTGGCAATCTCGTCGAAGGGATTCGTCAGGGACCCCTTTCCACCATGTGGGCGCAACCGCACGTCGAGATGGAAGATGCCTTCTTGCTTCGCCTCGATCCATTGCAACAGCTCATGACCCAGCCGCTCAAAGTACTCGCTGTTGTCGATCGGGTTCTTGCCGCCGGTGCCACCTGCATCGCCATACACGAACATCACCTCAATATCGGAGGCATATCCAAGCTCTCCACCGCCGAATTTCCCCAGGCCGAGCACGGTGAAAGGGCAGGGTTTCTTGTTGGCCAAGCGGGGCGGGCCGTACAGCTTGGCCAACTTGGCTTGGCAGTCTTTGATGCTCCGATCGACGATGACTTCGGCGAGCTGCGTCAAGGCGGCGGAGAAGTCGGGTAAGGTGGTGTCCACCTCGACGATGTGTTTCATGTCGATGCGGAAGAGCTCACGATCTTTAAAGCTGTTCAGGGCCGCCTTCCGGTCTTCGTCGGAGTCGGCTCGATTGACCAGGCGATCAAGTTCCTTGCGAAGCGTCGCTCGTGGTCTCATGAGTGGCGCGTCGCGATAGTCTTGCAGAAGCGGCAGCAGGTTGCTGTGTTGGCGGCGGAGAAAATCCTCCCAAAGAAAATCACTGGCCCCGAGCAGACGGGCCAGCAGCGGAAAGGTTTTCTTGTCGCTGAGAAAGGCCAAGGTTTCTTGCTGGGCCTTTCCCTTTGTCTGTTGCACCGTCAGGTCGAGGAACTGGTCGAAGGCTTCTAGGGCCTTGGTCGGGTCCGGGGCCCAGGTCAGAGCATGGGTGAACTGCTTAATAAGCACCGCCGTCAAACGCAGCTGTTGCTGGTCGGTCGCGTCAGTGAGTTTCTGGCCGTGTCGGTTGCGGACATAAAAGCGGTCATGAATTTTCCCGTTCTCGACGTCGAACTGGGCTTTGGAAATATAGATGTTGCGCATCGCAAGGGCATTGGCAAAGGCATATAAAAAGGCCGGTGTGTCGTCCGACCGAATGTCCATAACTGTGTCGGTTGCGGACTGGCTGTTGTCGAACGCGATCTGTACGGGATTGAGGAGACCACCAAAAGACGCACGGCGCTTGCCGAGCTGCTCGACCAGCCGTCGATTGACCGCAAAACGGGCCTCTGCAAACTGTCCTTTATCGAGCAGCGCGATGACCGAGTGGAGCCCCTCTTCCAATTGCGTCTGTTGCGATGCGCCCCATTCTTCCCCCGGCACCGGCAGGACCCGAAACACATCGACGATCTTTTTTCTGCTCAAGTCGGAGGGTCCCTTGGGGCGGATACGCGGTCCATACCCCGTCCAACTTGTTCGGGAGGGTAGTGGAACGGTCTTTTCGGCGAACGTATAGATATCTCCCTCCTCAATGTTCAACCCAAAGGCTGACAGCAGGCCGCAAATCGTGGCGAACTCTGCGAAGTAATCGTAGGCCACGATCGTGATCTCAAACCGTGTATCCGGCTGTTCGGAAAAGGCGATGGTGCAGGGGTGGTCAGACGTCAGCTGCGCCGTCAATCGGATGTGTTTCGCTATGGTCGAGGGATCGAACCTTTGGAAGTACTCCTGATCCAAGCGGCGGAAGAAATCTTGGATGACGTCGTCCGGAACACCTGAGCACAACTGACGAACGCGATCGATAAGAGGGGTGTGGTCAGGAGAGCCGCGTGGCATGGATGTCAGTATACCCGAATAGGTTTCGTTGTGCGTAGGAGAACCTATCAGTATAATGCCGCCGCATGGCTCGAAGCACCCCACCGCCTCCCCCGTTGCCGCATCAGACTTCGGCGGGACGTACGACCCCTAAGCCGGATCCTCGTCCCATCTTGCTGGCTGAGAAACGAGATATTGAGGGCACACGGGGCATTTTATCCGCATATGGAGTACGTGATCTCGATCAGGCTGACCGTAACCTCAATGCCATGGCGGGCGACCCCATCCAACGCCGTCGGTTGGCCGATATTCTGCCGATGTTGATGGAGTCGATTTCCAGGACCGCCGACCCTGACCAAGCGCTGAACCACTGGGAGCGCATGTTGGGGAGCGTCTCGCGGACGTCTTTTCTCGACTATTTACGCGACTGGCCGCGCATGCTTGATCTCCTCTGCGTCATTTTCGGAAGCAGCGATGCCTTGACCTTTACACTGCTTCGGGACCCGATGCTCGTCTATTGGTTGGCTGAAGAGAACGTGTCGTCCAAACCACCGACGCGGAAGGGAATGGAGCGCGCGCTTGGGGAGAGTATCGGGCATCTCACTACCAAGGAATTGAAATTGGACGCGCTTCGTCGGTTTCAACGACGCGAGATGTTACGCATCGGCGTTCGGGATCTGCTCCGGCTTGCCACGGTGCCGGAGACCACCAGCTCATTGTCCGACTTAGCGTGCCTGATGATTCATGCCGCCTACGAGATCGTCGATGCCGATCTGAAACGACAGTACGGCGTGCCCATGCATCGAAACAAGCGGAGGCAGTGGTGTGAAACAAAATTTGTCGTCATCGGAATGGGTAAACTGGGCGGCCACGAATTGAACTACAGCTCGGACGTGGATCTGCTCTACCTCTATGAGTCCGATGACGGGGAAACCAGAGCCCAGGGCTCTAGACGCGCCGATCAACCGGCGGGCGTCGGTATATCGAATGAAGAGTATTTTGAGATTCTGTCTCGAGAATTGACCAGAGTCTTGACCGAGCCGACTCGAGAGGGACACGTCTTTCGAGTAGATCTCCGATTGCGGGCCGAGGGTTCCGTTGGTCAGTTGGCACGGTCGCTGTCAAGCTATCAGCGGTACTATCTTGCTCGGGGACAAACCTGGGAGCGCTTGGCCCTCTTGAAAGCTTCACCGATCGCCGGCTCGCCCGAACTGGGAACGGCCTTTGTGAAGGCCGTGAAGCCGTTCATCTTTGGAGTCGGCCAGAAACTTCCTGACTTGACTGAGACATCGGCTGTCATTGAGGAGGTGCGGGCCGTCAAGGACATGATCGACGAGAAAATGGCTGATCGAGGACACGAACACCGCAACGTGAAGTTGGGAACGGGCGGAATCAGGGAAATCGAATTCTTCGTGCAGACCCTTCAAGTGCTGGCAGGAAAGCAGCTGCCCGCGGTGGTCGACAAGAGCACGCTCGGCGCCTTGGAACGCTTTGCGCGTTGGAAGTTGATTTCAACCCAAGTGAAAGCGGATCTCACGGCCGCCTATCTCTTTCTCCGCGATGTGGAGCATAAACTTCAGATGGTCCATGATCTCCAGACCCATTCACTTCCCAGCGACGAGCATGAATTGGAACGGTGCGCAACTCGGATGGGCTATGGCACGGAAGATCGCAAGAAGGCGGCGGCACTTTTTCTTGCCGACCATCGACGGCATACGACCGTCGTCCACAGTACATTTCAATCACTTTTTGGGGAGCCAAAGACTTCTCCAGCTTTAGGCGCAACGTTCAGAGCACGCAAGGCAAAGCGCTAGGGGAGATCCAGGCTCAGAAACACGAATGGCTCGGCGGGTTTTCCGCAGAGCCATTCGTTGAACCTTCCGCTCTGAGCAAGCCATCAAAAAGCCTGCCCTGAGTTATCGAAGAGTTAGTACATCCCCTCCATGCCGTGGCTGTGTCCGCCGCCCGGCATCGCTGGCTCTTTCTTCTCTTCGGGGAGTTCGGTGATCATGACTTCGGTCGTGAGCATCAATCCCGCCACGCTGGCCGCGTTCTGCAAGGCACAGCGCGAGACCTTGGTCGGGTCGATGATGCCGGACTTGATCATATCGACATATTCATCCGTGGCGGCGTTGTAGCCACCATTGAGGTTCTTATCTTCCCGAACCTTGCCGACGACCACCGAGGCTTCTGCGCCGGCATTCGAGGCGATCTGTCGGAGCGGCTCTTCGAGTGAACGCCGAACGATGTCGAGTCCGACCTTTTGTTCCGCCGGGACATCCTTAATCCCATCGAGTGCCTTGATGCAACGAAGGTACGCCGTGCCGCCTCCAGGGACGATGCCTTCTTCCACCGCCGCCTTGGTGGCGTGGAGCGCATCCTCGACGCGCGCCTTCTTCTCCTTCATTTCGGTCTCGGTCGCAGCGCCGACGTTGATGACGGCGACGCCGCCGACGATCTTCGCCAGCCGCTCTTGCAGCTTTTCGCGATCGTAGTCGGATGTCGTCTCATCGATCTGGGCCTTGATCTGTTTCACACGCCCTTCGATTTTTTTGGCATCGCCGTAGCCTTCGACGATCGTGGTGTTGTCCTTGTCGATCGTGACGCGCTTGGCGCGGCCGAGGTCGGTCAACTTAACGTTCTCGAGCTTGATGCCGATGTCTTCGGAAATCACCTGACCGCCCGTGAGGATGGCGATATCCTCCAGCATGGCCTTGCGGCGATCGCCGAAGCCAGGCGCTTTCACCGCGGCGACGTTCAGGGTGCCGCGCAACTTGTTGACGACGAGGGTTGCCAGGGCTTCGCCTTCGACTTCTTCGGCGAGGATGATGAGCGGCTTGCCCATCTTGGCGACTTGTTCGAGCAGCGGAAGCAGGTCCTTCATGCTGCTGATCTTCTTTTCGTTGATCAGGATGAGCGGCTCTTCCACGGAACATTCCATCCGCTCGGCATTGGTGACGAAATAAGGAGAGATGTATCCACGATCGAACTGCATGCCTTCGACGACGTCCAGCGAGGTGGTCATCGACTTGGCTTCTTCCACCGTGATGACACCGTCCTTGCCGACCTTTTCCATGGCTTCCGCGATCAGATCGCCGATGGTCTTGTCGTTGTTGGCGGAAATGGTGCCGACCTGAGAGATCTCGGTCTTGTTTTGGCAGGGCTTGCTGAGCTTCTTGAGCTCTGCGGTGATGGCCTCGACGGCCTTGTCGATGCCACGCTTGATCTCCATCGGATTGGCGCCCGCAGTGATGTTCTTCGCACCCTCGCGGAAGATCGCCTGAGCCAGTACTGTGG
>CABVRV010000053.1 GCA_902500755.1 uncultured Nitrospira sp. | reverse complement strand
GTGGAACACACTGATTCTCACGGCAATGGTGAACACGTTGTGGAAAGCGGGAGAGATGTGCTTTCCCGATATGATGCCGTTGTTTGAGCGATTGTGCTCAGCCTGGGATACGCCGGACGAGGCTGGCGTCCTCGATGACATGTACTGTGACATGCCGAAGCATAACTTTTCGTCGCATCTGCTCCAACAAATCCCTGACTGCGTGGCGGTGATGGAGTTGATGGACGTGCTATGGAGTGATTGGGGCAAACCCGAACGAATCGCCGAAACGATCCGCCGCATCGGAAAAACGCCGACCTTTCCGCTACACTGTCTCGACCGGCCGTTCATTCCGAATCCAGTGCCGCAGAGAGGCAAAGAAGTCCTCGCAACCGCCTACGGAGGTGTATGATGGCGCGACGACAGAAAGCGGCTACGACGACCGCTTCACCAACGACTATGGGTGCCGAGAGTGACGTGACACCGTCCTCGCCCACGCAGCCGGAGCGGCAGAACACGAATGAACGACAGGGCACTATTGCCGCTCGCGCCTATGCCCTCTACGAGGAACGAGGGTATCGGCAGGGCTGCGATCTCCAAGATTGGTTTGACGCCGAACGAGAGATACTGAGCCGGGCGCCACCTTCTTTGTAAGCAATAGGCCTGAGAACGACCTTCGCATCCATTGCTTTGAATTTTTGGCGTCGGCCGTGGACCACCTGGTATCACGGCATCGCAAACCTCCTTGCAACTCCCTGTCATCAACCGTCAAACCCTCTGTGTGGCGTAAGACCTTCAGATCATGCCATACTGGGTATGATGATTCGAAAGCTTTGACCGAACACGTCAACGTCGAACGGAGAACTCTCATGGCTGTCTTGGCGTTCATTCTGTCGCTCGTAGCCATCGCGATGGCCTACGTCGCGCTTCAGCGTACTGGAGGATTGAGGGATCTCAGGCAGCAGATGGATCACCTCACCGCTAAGACCGAAGACGCAGCCAAAGGAGCCAGAGAGACGACTGCCGACATTCTCCAGCGACTCGAGCATATGGTGCGAGGGTCAAGCACCCAGCCTTCGAGTAAAGGCGAAACTCATCCACCCCCCCCCTGATACCGGATCGGAAAAATGAAAACGTGGGCAGGGCTGCTTGGAGGATTTATACTGGGGTTTCTTTCCGCAGTGATTATCGATCTCGTCGCCCCTGAGTTACTGGACCCCTATACTAGACAATTTATCCCATCCGATCAGATTGAGTCGGTGAGGGGAACGGTTGTCAAAAAGCAGCGTGATTCTGCTCGCTTGCTCCTGACGCTGTCCACATCCAAAGGGGTGCTGCTGGCGACGTTTACCCAGAAACTCGAGGAGCTTGATCTCCTCATCGCAGAAGGCTACACCATCACGATTCGGCTGAGAACCTACTCTCCTTTCGTTGCAAACCCGGTGATTGAGCGAGTTGAGGCATCCACGACAGGTCATGGCTCCGATTCACCTCCAACCATCACGCAATAAGGTCATCATCTGATCCGATGTCTGTTCGTTGACAGTCGATAGGCAGGTACCTTAGATAGATGCGGAGCTGCGGATACCGGCCCTTTTGTTTGCGTTCACGCTCACAACGGCGTTGAATCCGTGCCGACAGCGCATGAATCCGCTTCGTCACCAAGAGAACGCCCCCTGATGAAGACCCATTTCAAATCTGGTTGAATGGCACACTACCAATCTGCGTGGGGAAGCAAGACACACTCGAGCGGTCCTCGCGTACTGATCACGCCGAACGGCTGGTCTCCGGCCAAAATCCTGGGCACGCGGCTGCTGCTTGTGCTTCTTCTGTTCTGTTTTGTGTTCACCCTACTCTGGGCGGATCGCGAGGGATTGCGCGATCATGCCGACGGCGAGCTGTCCTTCGCGGACGTGGTGTATTTCACCATGATCACCGTCACGACGGTCGGCTACGGAGACATCGTTCCAGTGTCCACACGTGCGCGACTGGTGGATGGATTGGTCGTCACGCCGGTTCGCTTCGGCATCTGGTTCTTGTTTCTGGGGACGGCCTATCAGTTGATCATCCGGCAATATATGGAGGAATATCGCATGGCGAAACTCCAGGCGAATCTCGACGGCCATATCATCGTCTGTGGCTTCGGCCATACCGGGCTGTCAGCCACGAAGGAACTCTTGGCGCGCGGTACGAGTGCCAAGCAGATTCTGGTGATCGACAGACTGGAAGAGCGGGTACGGTTGGCCGGAACCCTTGGCGTTGCGGCCTTTCAGGCCGATAACACGCAAGAATCCGTGTTGCGCGAGGCCGTCATCGACAAAGCCAAAGCCGTCATCATTGCCGCGGGCGTCGATGATGCCAACGCGCTGATTCTGCTCACGGCCAGACACCTTAATCCGAAGGTACGCATCATCGTCAGCGCCAAAGAAGAGGAGAACGTCAAACTCTTCAAACAGGGAGGAGCGAACGCCATTCTTTCGCCGGCAACCTTCGGCGGCTATATTCTTGCGGCAGCCGTAGATCAAGGACACATGGTGCAGTATCTCGATGATTTGCTTACCACCGGAGGCAACGTCGCGTTGGTTGAGCGAACGGTCCGTCCCGACGAAATCGGGAAATCCCCGGCCCAGCTGCACCCAGATCTCTTGCTCCGCCTGTATCGGAAGGCCACCATGTATTCCTATTTGAATCTTGATCAGGCAGGTCCGCTTCAACAAGATGACATCATGGTTCTCTTTACGAGTTCACCAACCGGCACGGGATAACCATCGTCGGCCAAACGAGATGCGTGCCATGTTGTGGGGACCCCACCCAGTTCTCGGCAGCAGGCGTTTTGTTGCTTAGTCTCGTGACGAAGCTCGTACAGACGTTCGATCGTGAGACCTTGGACGAGGATCGAAAAGACCACGACAATGTAGGTCATCGAAATAAGAACCTCCCGATACGGAGACGGCGGGAGCGAGAGCGCCGTGGCCACAGAGATTGCACCGCGCAAACCACCCCAGGTCAGGATCAACGTGACACGATCCGTAAACCCTTGGAACAACTGAAACACCTGGACGGGAAGGCTGACGCTGATAAAGCGAGCAATAGCACCAGCGGGATCGCGATGAGGTCCACTTCTACATATTGAGGTTTGAAGGTCAAGGCTAACACTTCGGAGCCAATCAAGACAAAGCGTACGGCATTCAACAGTTCGTCGACGAGTTCCCAACACGTGTCCAGATATTCTCGCGTAGTCTCCGACATCGCGAGGTGATGCCCCTGGTTGTCGATCAACAAACCGGATACCACGACGGCGATCGGACCTGACGTGTGTGCCGCACGCACAAGACGCGCAGGGTGGAGGCAGTATGCCCCGGATCCACAACCGGTTTGTCCCTGGCGTAAAAAGAGGTGACGTGGCAAAATGACCGCGTATTTATCCTAAAATCAGGAACACGAATAACAAAAGGATTGGAACACTTGAGGATGAGTCTCGCAATCTGCGGCATCGTCATGGCCTGGCTGACCGCTACTCCCATCTTTGCCGCACCATCAGTAGCCGGCCCAGGCGTTCCGGTTCGGCTTCACGGGGAGACCCTGTTCACGATTCAGACCGGACTGGCCAACGTCGATGCAGCCTCGCGGGCGGCGGCCATTGAGAAACGCCTTGCTCGACTGACCCGAGCAACACCTTCCGTGATCGATAGCCTGAGGGTCGAAGAACACGAACAGACCGCCTATATATTGACCTCGGAGGAAGTCCTCTTCGTCGTGACCGACAACGAGGCTAAAGCCGCCGGCAAACCCCGACACCGTATAGCCGAGGAACAGACGGAAACTATACGGGAAGCCCTGCGGGCTTCGTTCTCCGACCAACCATCTCGTGCCGGTGAATCACCGCCCTCAGTCAGCCTGCGCGATCTGCTGTGGGCGGGCGTCGCGACGGCGTTGTTGATCTTTTTTGCCGTAGCCTCTGCTGTCTTCTTTCCCCGGCTCTACGAGGCCCTCGACATGTGGCGTGAGACGCACACACGCGCTGTTTCACTTCGCGGCTTGGAACTGTTCTCGGCTGCTCAACTCAACAATGTCCTCGTGTTCCTCAGTAAAGTTCTTCGGGGTGTCCTCTCCGGCCTCGCCTTGTATTGGTACTTTCACTTCGTCTTGACCCTCTTTCCCCAAACACGCACGTTCGAGCCGAGGTTTCTGGAAGCACTGACCGTGCCGTTGGAACAGATTCAGGCGTTGCTAGGCAACTGGGGTGACTTGGTCATCGGACTTCTACTAACACTGGTCGCCACAGGCTTGTTCGTCGGCTTTCTGAAGGCGTTCCGTCAGTTGTTTCCCCGCGTGTTGGATAAAGTTTCCGCCTGGGGCCTCACGACGAAGTACTCGTTAAAGATCCAGCGCGTAGAACTGCTCTCAGGCGCGCAAATCTCGGACGGCTTGACGGGACTGTTGCGGGGCCTTCGATTCGTGGCGTACGTCTCGCTCATCTACCTCTACGTCACGTCGGTTCTGGGGTTTTTCCCCGCCACTCGAAAACTCTCGGTCGAACTTTTGAACTATCTGATCGAACCGATCGGGATGATCGGTCGCGAATTCATCGCCTCAGTGCCGGACATCATCGCCATTGCCATAATCATCGTCGTCACCAACTACGTCATCAAGCTCATACACATGTTCTTCAACGGACTTGAGCGAGGGGCGATCACCTTTCAAGGCTTTCATCGTGAATGGGCAACTCCGACCTACAAGATCGTGCGGTTCTTCGTTCTCGTCCTGGCCGCGGTCGCTATTTTCCCGTATATCCCAGGATCCCATTCAGAGGCGTTTCGAGGCATTTCGGTGTTTCTTGGAGTGCTTGTCTCGTTGGGCGCTGCCGGAGCGTTCAGTAATATCGTCGCCGGGGTGGTCCTCACCTATATGCGACCCTTCAGTGTCGGGGACCGAGTCAAAATTGCTGATACCGTCGGAGACATCACCGAAAAAACTCTCCTCGTCACGAGGATCAGAACCATCAAGAACGTCGACGTCACGATTCCTAATGCCCTCGTCCTCAGTTCGCACATCATCAACTTCAGTTCGTCAGCCATGAAACCGCCGCCGCTCATCCTTCATACGAGTGTGACCATCGGCTATGACGCCCCGTGGCAAAAAGTCCATGAGCTGCTCATCGCAGCGGCCAAGCGGACGACGCATATTTTGGAGACGCCGGAACCCTTCGTCCTACAAACCAGCCTGAACGATTTCTATGTGACCTACGAAATCAACGCCTATACCGGCGCCCCAAACAAGATGGCCGCGATCTATTCGGAGCTCCACCAACATGTCCAGGACCAGTTCAATGAGGCCGGGGTTGAGATTATGTCGCCTCATTACACCCAAATCCGTGACGGCAATAGAACGACGATTCCCGATCAGTATCTGCCGAAGACATACCAGCCGCCAGGCCTAAGGATTTGGCCCTTGGGCCAGCCGCAAACACGTCCTGACTCTTCACCATCCGGTGGGAGTAGTAATTAAGGTCATCCTGCGCGCGCAAACGTGCGACAAAAATCATCCAGCCATGATAGCCCGATGTTCTGCCCCTCCTATTCTTCGCGACATCACGCAGTTGGACTCGGCTCTTCCTTCACTGCACGCAGTTTGGATGCAGTTCGAGCCAGCAGCTCCTTTTGCAACACCTCGATATCGGCCTTGACTCCCAACGCAATCTCTTCAACCCTTCGTTCGCTTTCCGGGCCCGGCACGTGGGAAAACTCATGGCAGTCTTCATAAGCCTGTTCGGTGGTGCCGGTCGCCTTGATCACCAGACCGGCGATCACGCCCCCCACAATCGCGATGACAAGCGTCATGCCGATGCCGACAAGCTGCACCCCTGCAATACCAGGAACGACAAAGATCGCACAGAGTCCGCCCAGTAATCCCGGCATTCCATGCAAATTGTGGACGCCACAGGTATCGACCAACTTGATCTTGGATTCCAGCATCGGCAGAATAAAGACAAACCCAATGACCGAGAGGGCGCCGGCCAGCAGCCCAATAGAGAAGGCGCCGACCGGACTCACGAGATTACAGGTCGAGCCGATGGAGACCCCGCCCGCCAATGCGGCATTGGCCATATCTACCATCGAAGTTTTCCCATGATGGAAATAGGTGCTGAGGAAATAGGTTGCAAGCGTCGCCCCACTCAAGGCAAGTATAGTGTTCACGATCGTTTGAGGCATTTCCTCGAATGGCACGATCGCCGTCGCGAAGCTTGGCCAGAACAACCACAGCACCATCGATCCGAGCATGGCAAACCGATCGGAGGTCGGATCGGATTCGATGGGCTGACTGCGTTGCTGCGCGGTTGTCAGCACCAAGGAAGCCGCCAGCCCGAAATACGCGCCGAACGCATGGATGACGATCGAGCCCGCCGAATCCTGAAACCCTTTCGTGAGCCCGGCACCGTTGTCCAGCACCAAGTATTCATTGAGTGCGTAGAGCGGCACAAGCAGCAATGTGAGTAAGGCGTACTGAAACACTCGCAATCGTCCCAGCACCGCCCCCATGGCGATTAACGCCGTCGCGACTGAAAATTCAGCCAACATCAGCGTTTCGACCGAATGCGCCTTGATCTCATGCCCCACCACGCCGTTGGCGCGCAACAACATGTACAGTGGCAACCCAGTGGCGACCACGAGATAGGTTCCGGTCGTCGCACCGAAACCATACCGTCGAACGAAGACCATGAGAAATCCAAAGCCCACCACCAACATGGCCAGGATGTGAATCGAATAGTTATATTGCGCGACCAGCCGCGCCTCATTGATGAGACCAGCCGGCTCTTCGGCGCCGACCCAACTTGTGATGCACAAGAGAAACAGACTTGCTGCGCCGAGCATCTTCACCCAGAAGCTGTTCCGCATGGAGGCCTCCTTGAACAATGAACAATAGGAGCAATGGAGGGATGATTGGGGGAGTAGTGTACCTCAGTTATAAGCGCTCTTGTCAAACGTGACGCGATGTCCGTTCACCGATTATCAGGTATCCAAATAACATCATAAATAACATCGGCACTGCTCATATCGGCCGACGAGGTAGGTGACAAATCTATTAGTTAGCTGTTAAAGCCAAGATCTGCAAGCTCCACTATGAGATCAGACGGTTTCCATGAAAAACTTTCGTCTTATGGTTGGCGCAGTGCGTGATAAGCGAAAGAACCGTTCAAGTACAATCTGCCAAACTGAGACTGAATTAACGTGGAATAATTTAATGAAGGAGCTTGTTTAGAACAAGCCTAACAATTTTAGGTTATATTATGAGCAAGCGACTGACCTCCACAGCAAGTATCGGCGCGGGGTTACCCAACGTGACGCACGGGTCGTCAAAGGCCGTTTCCCAATATAATAATAGCCAAGGACGCAGGATCCGAGTGCTCATGGTCGTGTCAGATTTTCCAACCCAGGAAGATCCGCAGCGCGGAGTTTTCAATATCAGAGCCGTCAAAGCGTTGGCTTCAGTTGTGGACGTCACCGTGGCATTTCTCCGTGCCTGGATTCCCGGCCGCTCTCTGAGTTGCGAATCCATCATTGACGGGACACAAGTTCTCACTATCGCAGCGCCTCAGCTGCCAGCCGTTTTTATCCTCGGTAAACGTTTAGATTGCGTACCTAACGCTATAGTTTATCGACCCGTAGGGTGGCGCAAAGTTCGTGCGATGACGGAAAACTGCGATCTCATCCATTCCGTTGGCGCAGTGAGCGCGGGGGTTGTGGCTAGTGCCTGGGCACGTCGCGCAGGGAAGCGTCACGTTACTCAGATTGTCGGCTCAGATATTAACGTGATCCTACCCGGTATCGCTTCACTGCCAGGCATTGCAGGATGGGAAAGGGAGTTGGACGGCGTAGCGTGCAATAGTCACACGCTAAAATCAGCGTTCTCTGCACTCTACCCTCACATTCGCAACGTTCAGACTATTCCCCGAGGAGTGAACCTTGAGTTCTTTAACCCCTGCGGTCCGATGGTAGGCCCTCTTGCAAGGCGGGCACCAGTACGTTTCCTGTTTCTCGGGGGGCTTTCTTTTCGTAACCGGCTGCCTTCCGGATTAAGTGTTAAGGGCGGGGAAACCATTCTGTCCGCTTGGCGAGTTGCTGAAAGCGAGTTGGTAAAAGTAGGGGCGTCGTTGGCCATAGCGGGACTCGGGTCTGACTGCAACCGTATTCTGCAATGGAGGGCTGAGTTGCATCACCCGCAGAATGTTCATGTCCTCGGTCCCATACCGCCAGGAGAGATGCCAAGCCACATCCGGGCGTCGGATGTAGTTTTGGTTCCCAGTCTTCGAGAAGGTCTGCCGAATGTTTGCATGGAAGCGGCGGCGTGCGGGCGTCCCGTGTTTGGGAGCCAAACCGGCGGCATTCCTGAAGTTGTGGTAGACCGTCAAACTGGCGTGCTCCTTCCTGCTGGAGAACCCACAGTTTGGAGTAGAGCCCTAGTTCACTATGCGGCAGAGACGCGGATTCTTCAGGAGATGGGAATTCGCGGACGCCAGCGGGTCGAGGAATTATTTGATGCTCAATTCTATCCTCTGAAAATGGTTGAGCTCTACCACGCCGCGCTTACGCTGCCGAGAGAACGCCGCTCATGAGCAGGACAATTATTATCCGACCGGCCAAAGCAGATACTGCAATGGTGTTAGCCTGTCATAGCTGGAGTAAACATAGTAGGAGCAATCATGTACCGGTCTCTATGTGAAGCACTCTCTGGTAGAGACTATCTAGTTTCGTTACTTCAGCTTCCCACGAAAAGTGGCGTTCGACCAGTCGTCGACCAGCTCTCCCAAGTCTGTACCGTAGCTCCACATCATTAGTCAGCATGGTCATCTTCTCGGCGATATCGCAAGGGTCAAGTGGATTGACGAAGAGTGCGCACTCATGAAACCACTCGCGGTAAATTGGAAAATCGGACATGATTATCGGAAGCGATGTCGCCATGTACTCAAACGCTTTTGTTGGAATGCATCTCATAAAGCCCTTCTCGGGCCGATACATAGCTAATCCGACATCGGCGCATTTCATGTACCCGTACACAGTTTGGAGGGGCAAAAAACCAAAGCACTTGCAGCGTTCAAAACCCTTCACTCGTGAGCATTCTGCTCGGAAGTCCTCACTCTCCCAATGCCCGATCAACCATAATTCCCTCTCGGTCTTCAATAATCCAATTGCGGAGACTAGCTCCTTTATGCATCGATCGCGTGTCAGCCCCCACGCATGTCCGCCCGCAAACACAAATACTGTTGCTTGGGAAAGTTTCTCAATTTCGGCACTTGGAGCTTGATCAAGGAGATTAATCATTGGAAAGTTGTGAATCACTTCGGTCTTGGAGACAGGAAATCGTTTGCCTAGATCGCGCGTGACCGTAACAATTCCATCACAGACAAAACCCGCAAGCTTCTCAAGCCAGACCGCTAGTACGCCGGCAAACCTACGGATACCGTTCCAACGTAGCCACGCCTTAGATAGGATGTCCGCCGGATAATCTTCGTGAACGTCGAAAATGACTCGTTTTCGATGTAGCTTAAGTAATAGTGCAATGCTGATAAGCTCGGGATCGTGGAAATGATAGAGATGCGCATTAACTCTTATCGCCGCCTTGTAGACGGCATACACTGTCTGTGTCATACGAAGCAACCGATGCCCGCCTCGCACCACGCCTATAATCCGAACACCCTCCCGAATCTCGTCCCTGTCGTGTGGTGCCACTAGGGAAACCTCGAACCCATTCCTTGCAAGAGAGACACATTCCTTTTGGAAGATCCGTGTGTCAAAGGGGAGATGGACAGATGTTAAATGGCAGATACGAAAAGCTTGATCCGTTTGTATGTCAGGCAGCATATCTCGACTCGAGGGTTATGCGTTTTGGGCGCGACTCTGCTGCTCTCCCTCGGAGCCTAGCATCATCGCGGCATGTGAGGTATCTGAGCCCAGAGGGAGTTGTCCATTGGCTATTGCTTTCGCACGAAGGTCTGAAGTGGCAATTCTCATAAAATGGCTGGAATACTTGCATTGATGCGTGGATCGGATCGCTAGTCGATGCATCTAGCGCCGATCACGCGACCTTCAACCGAACGGCTCCAGTTAGACGACATTAAAGACCTCCAGCCACTTATCGAGCAAGAAACACCGAACGAGTGTCTGGCCGGGCTCGTCGCGGCGTCCGGTGGCACGCCAAGTCTCCTCGGCAAGCCGCCGAACCATCGCTCTGTCTACTAAATCCCACAATGGACGTTCGGAATCCAGCCAGCGCGTCAGTGCAGGACGAAGAGGCCCACAAAGCCAACGATCTTGTGGCACCCAGAAGCCAACCTTACTTTGGCGGCGTGCCACCTTCTTAGGCAGCAGCTCCTGAAGACCACGACGGAGCAGCCATTTGGTCCACCCACGCCGGTAGAGGATCTCGGACCTGAATGAGAGACAGAGCTCGATCAGCTCATGGTCAAGGTATGGAGAGCGCCCCTCGATCGAGAAGGCCATTGCGTTGCGATCGCCCCATCTAAGCAGTCTGGGCAGATACAACATCCTAACCTCATTTAGTCTCCGGGCTTGCCCTTGGCTTGCCAATGCTCGCTGCAATATTTCGCTGACGGTCGTTGGCCTTCCCGCCATGGAAGGAAACCCCTTTCGCCTGGATAAGTACCGTCGCAACATCACCGGAACTTGTGAGAGCAAGGACGGATTTCCATCTGGTAGCAATGCGCCTATCAGATGCGCCAGCAGAGAAAGGACGCGACCATGGAGCCCAAGCTCACGGAGGTATAGGAAATATGACTGCCAATAACCTGAAAGGATCTCATCCCCTCCCTCTCCATTCAGAACCACAGGCACCTTTACCGTCTGGGCTATCCGTGCAACACAATACCCAGCGTACATTGACATGCTACTTACCGGCTCATCGTGATGCCACACAAAGTCATCGACGTCGTCCAAAAAACCCTGGGCGGAAGGTGTGAGGAAATGGGGTTCCGCACGAATACAATCTAACACCGCTTCTACATATTCCCGCTCATCAATGGGATCTCCCACAAAGGAGGTAGTAAAGGTGTGGAGGTCGGTCGTCCTACGCTCCTGAGTATGAGCGAGCACGGTGATGGCGCTGGAGTCCAGTCCTCCACTCAACGCACAGCCAACAGTGACGTCACTGCGCAAGTGAATGCGTACGCACTCATCTAGTTTGGCGGAGAAGGCATCACTTGCTTGTACGACATCATCCACTGACGCCTTGACTCGTTCTGGCCACCAATAGGGGTGCGGTACGGAAGGCACTTCTTCGCCGATGGAAAGCGTGAGATAGGTGCCCGGAGGAATAGGAATCACACCGCTAAAGAAGCTGCGCTTGTGATCTTCATATCCGGTAGCGAGAAACTCAGTTACTGCCTCTTCTGAGCGGCGGGCTTGAAAACTAGGGACGGCACGCAGTTGTTTAATTTCAGAGACCACAGCAAGCAACCCGTCACATTGCCACATATATAGTGGCTTCATCCCCAGTCTGTCTCGGCAGAGAACGGCTGTCCTATCATGCATGTCCAGCAATACGATGCCCCACATCCCACGCATACGCTCAAAGCATCGCGGTCCCCACTCGGCGAAAGCGGCAAGCACTACCTCGGAGTCGCTCCGGGTACGAAAGGTATGCCCTAGTCCTTCTAGCTCGGCACGGAGTTCGAGATAATTGTAGACCTCCCCGTTGTATATCAGCCAATAGCGGTCGCGATAGACCATCGGTTGCGCAGCCTCTGGACTCAGATCGATGATTGACAAGCGTCGGTGAGCAAGGGCGACCTGCCATGCTCTCGATTCGGCAGAGTAAGTCACCTCGTCGCTGGCAAGTCCCACCAGCCCAGCCCCGTCTGGTCCTCGGTGCGCGACAACATCACTCATCGCACGTGCAAGCGACAAGGGTCGAGCCAGATCTCTCCGTTTGAACAGAGCAACCATCCCACACACAAGAAACTAACCTTTCTTGTAGATCCTGCCTCCACCCACCGTGCAAATGGTCAACCCTCGACTCACTCATCGTACCCACTCGAGCGCTCATCTCGCTCCACAGCCAACTGAAAAGAGTTGCCCAGTTGGATGAGGTTGTACCGAGCAATACATCCCGCGCTTGAAGGCAACAAGCGTGGGAACGCCATCAATAAACACCTTGCATAAATCGAGAATGCCTTGGCAGGCATCAATTCATCTCTCCTCTCTCCGACAAATGGGGCCGGAGAGGAGATGGCCAGTTGAGCAGGGAACGATAGACTGCCAGATTCTTATCGATCACATGTTCTAGTGAGAATGCGGTAACGGCAATCGTACGACCATGAGCACCCATGGCCGCTCTGAGAAGTGGATTGTTAATGAGTTGCACAAGCGCTCCTGCCAGGGCTTCGCCATCACCTATGGGAACTAGCAGACCATTTTTATTATGATGGACAACCTCGAAACATCCTGGAGATTCCGTGGCGACAACTGGGCGACCAACAGCAGCCGCTTCTTGGAGAATGCGTGGAACACCTTCGCTATAGCGCGAGGGCAGGCAGACGATGTGGCTCTGAGCTATTAATGCAGGCATGTCGAGTCGGAACCCCAGCCATTCAACATCTCCGGCGTCGTGCCAGCGTTTCAGGCTGTCAACTGGAACGGCGGATGGATGGCCATGATCGGGTTCACCAACCAATACAAAGCGAGCTCTGATCCCTTGGGCACGAATTGTTCGGGCTGCGACTACAAAATCCTGAACGCCTTTTGTCAAAAGGAGGCGAGAAGCCATTAATACCACAGGCACTCCTTCCGGTTCTGGCTCTGGCATAAACAAGGACAGATCCACACCGCTCCCTTCAATGAGAACTATGCGATCACTCGGAAGGTTGCATCTAAAGAGCAGGAAGTCACGGTCAGCCGAGTTTTGTACAATGATGCGATGGTTCTTGTGTTGAAGAGCGAATCGAAGTGCGATCGTAACAATCGGTCGTAGAACACACGCTTTCATAGTGTAGGTACAGAATAAATATCCTAATCCATAGAGCGTGCTGATTACCACAGGCACACCGACGACTCGTGCCGCGATACCCCCATAGAGCACGGGCTGGATGCACATATGATGTACGACGGCAGGCCTTAGTCGACGGTAAAGCTGGAGCAGGTTGACCCAACAACGCATTTGATCAACAAGTCCCGTGCTCACGCGCTGGAGATGAATAATATGTACAACAATGCCTTGACTAGAGATCTCATCTAGTCCTGACTCTCTCGGAAGTGCGACATGAACATCATACCCTGCCTCCCTGACTTTACGAGCTAGCTCCATTCTGTACCTCAAAAAGTCGTCAACCTGATTACTCACGAAAAGAAATCGCGGCACGTTTTCAATCGACTTCATTCGTGATTCCTCGCGTAACTAGGGACTGAAGACGCCTAAGTGGATTAAAAGCAAGGTTTGCAAGCCCAATAGTAAGTTTGTTCGGATACCAAAGAGCTAGTCCTAACTTAAGGTACTGTCTTCGATAGGAGGCTAGCTTTGATGATGGATCGTACTTGATACCCCATTTTTTCATAAACAGTCGATTACGCCCTTCCCACGACCCCGCATTCCAGCGAAACTTGTAAAGCAAAATATCTCGAACTTCTAAAGGAGGAGGTGCCGCATATGTGACGACTGAACGGGGCTCAAGGAACGCACTCACCTTTTTTTTTCTGAGTGTTAACCCCAAATCCATATCGAAGGGTTCAACATCTTCAAAGATATCTATGTCCGGCAAGAGCTGGCGATCAATAAGAATGCAATGACACTCTGGACTGTCAATCAGTTTTCGACGTATTCCTGAGTACAATATTTGATGTTGAAAAACGGTCAGGCCATCTTGTTCTCGTTCATCAAACATGCACCCTGTGGCGTGAATACGTCCATACCACCATATTAAAGGCATGACTACTGCTGCGCCTTCTTCTCGCATGCACTGAAGCATGGGAGCAAGCCAATTCTTGCGGACAAGCGTATCGTTCTCTAGGACGACACAAAATCTTTCTGTTGCTTTTCTTAGCGCGATATTGCGCGCCTCACCCTGCATCAACAGTTGATCAACAAGCACTACACTGAGGTTATCTTTTTGCCATTCAAGTTGACGGAAGTACCGTTGAGTCTCTTTATCAGCACCTCCAGCAACAACAAAAACCCGAAACGGAATATCTGTGTGGACATAGAGCGCCTCTAGGCACTTGGGGAACACGCTAAACCGATCGCGTGGGACAACTAATATGTCCACACTTTCTGATCGTGTTGGTCGGTCCGTACAAGTCATGATTCATATGTTCAGGGAAAATAATTCTTCATGATCCCGTCACGAAGAATAAAAACTATTACACTACTCATATGCAGACGCTTAGATCTGATCATCTGACCCGTTTACCATACCGTCGAACGAAGACCATGAGAAATCCAAAGCCCACCACCAACATGGCCAGGATGTGAATCGAATAGTTATATTGCGCGACCAGCCGCGCCTCATTGATGAGACCAGCCGGCTCTTCGGCGCCGACCCAACTTGTGATGCACAAGAGAAACAGACTTGCTGCGCCGAGCATCTTCACCCAGAAGCTGTTCCGCATGGAGGCCTCCTTGAACAATGAACAATAGGAGCAATGGAGGGATGATTGGGGGAGTAGTGTACCTCAGTTATAAGCGCTCTTGTCAAACTCCGCCCCGGAGAGCACTGATGAGCTTGGCAATCCCGATGTCCGCATGAATCAGCGGAGGGCCAACAAAGTAGGCGATAAACCGTAGGAAATACCGAGTTAGCTGGAATCACCGGAATGCGTAGAGATGCTCAACGACTCAAGGTGATTCTGCTTTACGGTAAGGTAAGTGATGGTATCAGCGTTAACTCCCGATCCTTGCACCAAAGCCATCCCGCAGAATCAAGAGGATGGAGGGTTGAGTGCGCGAAGCTCCAGTCCTTCGATCTCTTGAATGGTCTTCCCGGCGATCCCCTGCAAGTCCCCATACATGCCCGCCGTCGCCTGCATCACGCGGTCGATCTGTTCTTCCCGCTTGGCCCATTGTTTGATGATGGCCTTCTTCTCTTTATCGAGATCTTCCTTCATCGTCGAGAACGCTTCGACGATGGCTTCGACTCGATGCCGAAAGCGGGGACCGGTGAGATATTGGTAGATCATTTCTGTCTTGGTTTGTTGGCCTTCTGACGCTTGTCGCGCAGAGGCGACTTCGAGGAGGGTCTGGCGGAGTGCGAGGGCCAATGGGAGGACGATTTTCGTATGAGTGACCCACACGCTGTCGACCAGGCCGAATGTCTCGATTTCTTTGGGAAGTGATTGGCTTACGATGACAGCGAGTTCGGCCTTGGCAGCCCGTTGATCTTCGCGGAGCTTGGCCAGCCATCCATCGCTCCAGTTCTTGGTCCGCTTCGATTCCCAAATGATCGTGCCGCAGGGCTGCCCATGAGACCCCACAACACGCTGCAGTGCATCCCCTCCATGTTCGCCTTTAGGAACCGGTTCAATCGTATCCCAGGGGAATTTCTTCCGTAACAGAGCCTCCAATTCCAATTCCTGGACCTCTCCCTGAAGCTGCTGTGACCCCTGTTCGGCCTTTCGCCTCAGCTCCTCGATCTGCTTCTGCATCGAGGTGATGGTTTGTTCCTTCTCAAGGACTTTGAGCTTGAGCCCGTCTTCGGCTTCTTTCTTGGCCTGTTCCCTGGTCGCAGTCAATCCCTCTTGAACCCGCTTTTCGATCGTCAACTCCAGCTCACGCTTCGCATCGTCCAGCTCGCGCTGCTTACGCAACAGATCCGCTTGCGCTTTCTGCGCTTCGACCAATTTGGCTTCCCGTTGTTTGATGACTTCCTGAAGGTCGGTGACTTCTTGCGCTTTTTGATCTAGATCATTCTGTAACAAGAGCTTGGCTTTCTTGGCTTCCTCAGCCGTAATCTTGGCGCGCGCTGAGTCAAGTTTTTCTTTCACCTGGTCGTCGATCGTGTGCTGCGCCTTGGCTATCGCTTCCTCCCGCTCGCGCAGGACAGCGTCGCGCTTGGCCACATCGGCATCTTTCTGGGCTAAACGCTTCTCATACTCATGACGAGTCGATTCGATCAGCGGAGCCGCGAGGGATTCTGTGAGTTTGATTTCAGTCTTACAACTGGGGCAAATAATCGTTGGTTCAGCCATCAGACACCGCACGATGAGCCTGCCTCGTTCCCGTGGCAGAGAGAAGGTTATAATCCCGTTCACCGTAGAGAGAGGATACCGATTTATATCCGGGAAATCATCAGTGAATAGCCACGAGGACGGAAAAGATTTCTGTCGTTCCTGTTTTTGCCCCCTGCTAGACTCTCGCTGCGGCCTGAGTATAATGACATCAGTTCATGGCTATGATCGGATTACTGATACTCCTCCTCACTCTCTTGTCGCCATTTGCCTATCCGACGTCCTCTTGGGCTGGCGCGAGTTATGAGGAAAGCCTCAAACAGTTGGCTGAGGCGATCACCGAACGGGCAGCAAAAACCCAGAAACATCGTCTTGCCTTTCTCGACTTTACCGATTCACACGGACAGTCCACGCCGGTCGGACAGTTCCTTGCTGAAGAGATCGGAACACAAATCATGCTCGCAGCAGAATTGACGGTGGTTGATCGAACGCTGACGTACTCGACGCTGAAGAAACTCCGCGTGGACCGCATCGACCCAGACCATGCGAAAGCCGTCCAGCGTGTTGCCAAAGCGATCCGCGCCGATGCGTTCATCAGCGGAGTCTATATCGAGACTCCGAACGGCCTACAGGTCACCACAAAGTTGATCCGTCCGTCGAACGCCCAGTCCATCGGCGCCGCGCGAGCCACGCTGCCGAAAGCCGGCCCTTTGAACTCGTTCTTCAAAAAAGAGGAGTCTCCGGAGCCGGTGGTCCCCATCGAAAGTCCGACCGAACCTGCACCTCCGACCGGCCTAGGCACTCACCGGAACGAGTACTACGAGCTAGTCGTGACGTCGATCGACAAACGTGACAGCCGAGTGAAAGTGGGCTTCACCATCGAAAACCATTCCCCGCGGGACCTGAAACTCCTCTGTCACTTGCAAGACACACTGCTGAAAGATGAACATGGTACGACATGGCATCAGGGAGTCGAGGAGAATCGGGAAGGTCTTTGTACACGTGGTATTGAGCTGTCTCCCCGACGAAAAGGACGTGCCGTGCTTGCCTTCAGAGCCGTCTCAGATGCAGCGGCCACTCAGTTCACCCTTCACTTTCACGAGAAATTACCAAGGCAGGATGCTTCGTTCACGATTGATAGACTGACTCTGCCCCCCACACCAGATTCCGTGGAACCGACCCCATAGAAAGCCACCTATGTCGAATACGCTGAAACAGGTGCTCACCATTGCCGGTTCAGACTCCGGCGGAGGCGCGGGTATTCAGGCCGATCTCAAGGCCATGTCCGCCAACGGTGTCTTTGCCATGTCCGTGATTACAGCCATCACGGCTCAAAACACCGAAGAAGTGACGGATGTCTTCGAATTGCCGTCCGCCGTCATCGCATCGCAACTCGACGCCGTCTTCGACGATTTCGACGTGGCCGCCGTCAAGACCGGGATGTTGTCATCGTCGGCCATCGTCGAGGTGGTCGTGCGCATGCTCACCCCTCAAAAAGTCGACAACCTCATCGTGGATCCGGTCATGATCTCCAAGAGTGGGCATTCCCTGTTGCAACCGGACGCCGTCGAAACAGTCAAGATGAAGCTGCTGCCACTCGCCTTGATCGTGACTCCGAACGTGCATGAGGCCCAGCACCTGTCAGGGCTCGAAATCCGATCGTTGGCCGACGCGCGACGAGCCGCCAAGGTGATTCACCAGTTCGGATGCAAGCATGTCTTGATCAAAGGCGGCCACCTCCTCAACGAACGGGCAACCGATCTGCTGTATGACGGACGGTTTTTTAACGTATTGAAGGGGGAATTCATTGAGACGCGCCATACCCACGGCACTGGCTGTACGTTCGCCTCTGCGCTGGCCGCACATCTTGCTCGTGGACGTTCCGTCTTAGATTCCGCGCAGGCGGCGAAAGCGTACGTCACAGAAGCGATCCGACATGGTCTCGCCATCGGCCACGGGCACGGTCCCACCGATCATTTTTATTTCTTGGAGCGTTAAGGACGAGCCGATGCGCGCACGAAGCTATTCGCCTCTCACGTTGTGCTTCACAGGTCTCACCTGGCTCACTCTTGCGTCAATCCTCGGGTTGGCAATTCTCATTGGGTTAGTTCATGGCACCCCACTGCCCTCATGGGTACGAGCGCTCCATGTTCATGCGGTTTTGATCGGCGGCGTGGCTCAGATTATTCTCGGCGGGTTTCTTTTGCTCATCGTTCCACCACAGTCAAAGGTCAGAATGGGATCAGACTCGCATCCCATCACATTATTGGCATTGAACGGCGGCCTCGTTGGAATGCTCGTTGGATTTTGGCTGCATCTCGACTGGTTCGTGAGCATCGCAGGTTTCGTGGTCATCGTCGGTTTTCTCTCTGCCATCCACAGCCTCTGGACACGGGCGCAGCAAGTTTGGAATTCCTCGTTGAGCCATTCATGGTATTACGCACTGGCTTTCTTTGGCCTTGTCAGCGGATCGGTCTGCGGAGAGCTCATGACATTGGGAATGATTCCGGAATCCTATGGCTATGTGCGACTCGCTCATATTCATCTTGTCGTGCTCGGCTTTGTGGTTCCGACCATCATCGGCATGATGCATCATCTCCTGCCGATAGTGTGGGGCGCCCCGCTCGCAGACCAGAAGTTGGTACAGCTGACGACCATCTTTCTACCGATTGGGGTGGTTATCTTAATCGGTGGATTCCTCAATTCATCTGTTCCCGTTGAAATGATTGCGGGTGCCATTTTGTTCATGGGCGTGGGTCTCCTGACCAGCAACCTGTTCAGAACGTGGCTCACTTCGACCCATACCGGGAGTGCCGCCTCAGACCATCTCTTCGTCTCCACCTTCTTTCTCCTGTTTACGATCGTTCTCGGTGTCTTGGTTGGAGCCAATCACCTCTCTGACCCACCGGTGTTGCCATACGGCAAACTCCACCTGGTTGCCTATACCCATATGGCATTCATCGGTTTCATCGTGAACGCGATCATGGGCGCATGCTCCTATCTGATTCCCGTGACCCTCGCAGCCGGTCGGGTCACCAGCCACAAGAAGCGCAGCGTCTATCTCGATCAACTGACTTCCATGATGAACCGTTGGGGATCCGTGCAGATCGCCACACTCTCCCTTGGAACCATGGGACTCGGCATCGTAGCAACTCTCACGTGGAATGTCCCCCTGGGTTCCATCTACGTCCAGAGTGCCATGTGGGCATGTCTCATTCTTCTACTGACCAGCTATGTGCTCTTCTCGATTAAGTTGTCCGCCATCATGGCTAAGCAGCCAGAGCATCTTGCTGCCCAACAGGCGACCCCCGATGAACTGAAGCTGACGGCATGATCATCCATCTTCTCTATCCTCCTGCCTGACCAAGCAAGCAGATTCTGATACAATCCTGCCGTGGAAGAGCGATCCTCGTTTCTTGATCCGCACGGTCATCGCGTCGCTTCGATCCTAACCACACCCAGTGGGGGGACGGATAAGGTCGTCGTCCTGTGTCACGGATTTCTCTCCTCGAAGACCAGCTCAACGAACAATGTCCTCACGCGGCTGTTGGTCAGCCATGGGATCAGCACCTTTCGTTTTGATTTTTTCGGGCAGGGCGAGAGTGACGGCCCATTCGAGCAGATCACCACGACCAAAGGCGTTGAACAAGCGAGTACCGCGATCGACCTAATGCGGCAGAAAGGATATCGACACGTCGGCCTGATGGGATCGAGTTTTGGCGGTCTTGTTTCGATTCTGACGGCTGCCCAACGGACAGATTTGGATTGCCTGGCACTCAAATGTCCCGTCGTCGATTTCGCGGAGGAGTTACGGTTGGAGTTCGGAGACGACGGTATAGCACAGTGGAAAGCGAGTGACACGATTCCGGATATTCTCGGCGGCCCTGACCGTGTGAAGCTGCGCTATGCCTTCTATGAAGATTGTCTCCGGCAAATCGCCTACATCCCTGCTCGATCGATCATGGCTCCGACCGTCATTGTGCAGGGCGACCAGGATGAACATGTCCCGCTCCATCAAAGTCGACGGCTTTATGAAGCCCTGCGAGTCAAGAAACACCTGGAGATGGTGCCCGGCGCCGACCATCAGTTTACCAAGAGTCAGGATTTCACGCGCATGACACAAGTCATTGCCGACTGGTTGACACAGCACCTGACCTCCGCACAGCGATAACCAGCCATTCCGAGAGGACCTCAATCGGCTCCTGTACCGAGTTTCTGGCTATCTCACAGTGTTCGAAGTGGTTCACTCCAAGAATGCCTTTTGGTACAAATAGCCTGTCCCGCTCCCCTCTTGTACGTTCACTATCAGACAGAAACGTTGCACAATGCGACGTTATGAGACCTGCTCTTGGACCAACCTATCCCCCCATACCTGGCATATCGGTTGCGTAGTACGGTGATCTCACTATTGAATTGATCCACGTCAGACATGATTCTGATGGTTCATTCTAAAAACATCATTGCAGCCTCCTGCGTGACACTCACACTTGTATTATGCTCAAGTGCGGTGAGTGCTGAAACACTAAAGAATGGCTCTCACAGCTTGATCCATCGCCCCCAACTACAGAGCACACCACAAGCTACGATCGAGTTAACCGGGATCCCTTCCCGTGCCGATCAAAGTTCTGTATCCCCTACAACGCCGCAGGCGTCACTCCGTCGCAAGCTGGTCAGGCGACCGACAGTACCTCCGTTAGCAACCGTCCAACCCAGTGGCACGCTCCCCACAAATTCCCTTCAACTCGACGATACGTCATCTTCAACGAAGCAGTGAGTTAGACGGAACCGCTCCCGCCACATATATCGATCAGCGATCACGTTGACGCCCCTTGGCAGGTACTGTGAGAGCGTATCCTACTTCGCGGCCGACCGTGCACAACGAAAACCTGTATAGCTATTGCGCGTGTCAGGCGGAAGCTTGAATCGTCCATAGGTGAGGAGATACTTGGGTAGATCAGACCATGATCCGCCACGGACTACTTTGAGCTGGCCCTGTTTTGGCCCAGTCGGATTTCGATCGGGTGAGCCATCGTAATAGTCGATCGCATACCAGTCCTGAACCCATTCGTAGGCATTCCCGGCCATATGGTGGAGCCCGAACGGACTCCTACCCTGAAGGTGTGATTGTACCGGCGCGAGTACAAGGTCATAACTAAACCGTGTACCTAGCGCGAAATTGGCGTGCTGGTTCGTCGGTGCCTGATCACCCCAGGGATAGGATCTGCCATCGGTGCCGCGCGCTGACTTTTCCCATTCTGCTTCCGTCGGCAGCCGCTTTCCTTTCCAGTGGCAATACGCCTCAGCATCCTGCCAGTTCACACCGATGACGGGTCGATCACCATGATGAGAACGTGCCACGGTTTCCCATTGCCAGGGAGGTGTTTGCTTTTCCGCACTAAGGAACTCCGAGTACTGTGCCGTCGTGACCTCATATTGATCGATGGCAAAGGTATCGAGCCAGACGCGATGGGCAGGCCGCTCATCTTCCAGTGCATGAACCCCATCAAGCCCCATGATGAATGCCCCGGCAGGGACCTCGACCATCGGAGTGTCGGCCACAGCTGAGCCGGCACTCTTGAATTTTCTCAATCGTTCGAGCTGGGCAAACGCATGTAGGGTGTCACAGAAAAGGCAGAACACGATGAGTAGGTGTATGAACGATGCCTTCCAGAAATATAGCTTCCCACTAGCCATGATCAACAATCCGATCTATGAATCAGGCGCGATGCACGGCCCAACTAATCCTATCAAGAGAGCCACGATCGGTCGCGACAATCAATCAGGCTCACTCTGGTCTCGTTGATTGTGGATGCTGAATTTCTTCGAGCGTGAATTGTTTTGGGAGCAGAACGGGCAGGATTATCCCGATGGGATCGCCGCGCTTGATGGCTGTGGGCTTCTGCAGCTGCAGAAGAAAATTGGCGGTGAATGCTTCGTAGTCAGGCAGCCACGCATGCTGATTCGGTGTGCGTTTGTACTCCTGCGTCTTAATGCCCTCCCAAACGGTAAACGTTCGGTCCGGATGGTGGTAAAAGTGATTGGGAACATCCTTCATCATCAAACCGACGTGCTTGGGATAGTACAAACGGACCCCGCAGCATAGCTTGGGAAAGCCGCTGTTTAGAATCAAATCGACATACATCCCGGAGAACGTCTTGTATCCGAGCAGGCGCTCTTCCGGCAAAATCGAAGGCGATTGCCACCGAACCCCCTCGGTAGTGCGGCGCAATTTTATATCGGCCGGACAGCGAATAAGCCAACCATAATTACCGACCGTGCGCACCGGACCACAATCGTCCGGCAACACCTTGTATCCGCCGGCGGCGAGTGCCCGCTGTTCATCCAATGTCATGTTGCCCAACATCGGCCGGTGGGGATGAAAATCGAGCTTGAGTCGCTCCGGCGGAAACGCGGTCGAGTATTCCCGCTCCCAGTAGATAACGATCTTGTCGGTGGCTTCATCCGAGATCGCAAGTTCGATGGCTTCGTCTTCCATGACGCTGACAGTAATCGAATCGAAGGGGCATGCACAAGAGGCTAGGCGAGGACTCGCAGGCTGATTCCGAGCCGTACACGATCCGCGTTTTGCTTGTCGCCATCCTAAAAACACGTATAGTGATAGGAGTTGTAACAAGGAGGCCGATAGATCATGCCCAAGATCGATGAACTCTTTAGAATGATGATCGAACACGGGGCGTCTGACTTGCATTTGATTGCAGGACAAGTCCCGACTTTCCGCATCAACGGTGAATTGGAACGCCTCCCAGGGACTGCGGTACTCGACAACCAAGTGCTCCATGACATGCTCTACGAGATCACACCAAGTTCGAAGAAAGAGGTATTCGAAGCGACCGGCGATATGGACTTCGGGTACGAAATTTCCGGACTAGCCCGGTTCCGTTCCAACTTCTTCAACCACAAACACGGGATGGGGGCGGTCTTTCGGAAAATCCCCACCACGGTGCTCTCTGCCGAAGAGTTGGGCTTGCCGCCCGTCCTGACACGCGCCGCGATGCTGCGGAAAGGGTTGGTGCTGGTCACCGGCCCCACCGGCAGCGGTAAGTCAACCACGCTGGCGGCAATGGTCGACTATGCGAACCGCAACCGGAAGGATCACATCCTCACCATCGAGGATCCGATCGAATTCGTCCACCAGAGCAAGAGCTGCATCGTCAATCACCGAGAGATCGGCCTACATACCGTCACGTTCGGCTCGGCCCTTCGTGGGGCCCTTCGGGAAGACCCGGATATTATTCTGGTCGGCGAGATGCGAGACCTCGAGACCATCGCGCTGGCGGTAGAAGCGGCGGCCACCGGGCATTTGGTCTTCGGCACGCTGCACACGGAGAATGCCGCCAAGACGGTCGACCGCATCATCGAAGTCTTCCCGTCCTCGGAGCAGCCGCAGATTCGCAACACCCTTTCCACGGCACTCCGCGTCGTGGTGGCCCAAAACCTTTTCAAGCGAATCGATCAGAAGGGACGGTGTGCGGCACTGGAAATCATGGTCTGTACTCCGGCCATCAGTAATCTCATCCGGGACGCTAAGACATTTCAGATCGCGTCAGCCATGCAGACCGGGAAGAACGTCGGCATGCAGACCTTGGACGACGCGATTCAGGATCTATTAGCAAAGAAATGGATTTCACCCGAGGAGGCCTACGAAAAAGCCATCGACAAGAATCGCTTCGCCAAGCTCCTCAAAACCCCGCCGGATGTCCTGCAGTAGTCCCGGTAGGAACGCGGCAAGGCA
>CABVRV010000052.1 GCA_902500755.1 uncultured Nitrospira sp. | reverse complement strand
GGATGTTCTCCTATGCGCAGCAGGGGTTCACGCATTTCGTGTTTCATGAGTACGACACCAATTGGGACGGCAAAGCCTATCAGACGGTCTCCGGTCAAAATTCGAACAACAGCGTCAGGATTCCAAACGCGTTTTTTGCCGCGCTCGAAAGCGACGGCGATTGGCACCTCAAACGCCGAACGAACGGCAAGGTGTGCAAGACCATCAAGGCCAGAGATCTGTGGGACCGGATTGCGTGGGCTGCATGGATTTGCGCGGATCCAGGAACGCAGTACGATACCACCATCAACGAATGGCATACTTGCCCGGAGGACGGCCGGATCAATGCGTCCAACCCCTGCTCCGAGTACATGTTTTTGGACGATACCGCCTGTAATCTGGCCTCACTCAATCTCACCAAGTTCTATAGTGCGGATGGACAGTTCGAATTGGAGCATTTCCGCCATGCCGTTCGGTTGTGGACGATCGCGTTGGAAATCAGTGTGTTGATGGCGTCCTTCCCAAGCCGCTCGATTGCCGAAAAGAGCTATCAATTCCGGACGCTTGGGTTGGGGTATGCCAATCTCGGCACCGTCCTCATGCGGTTGGGGATTCCCTATGATTCGCCCAAAGCCCTGGCGATTTGTGGAGCCATCACGTCCATTATGACCGGAGAGGCATATCGCGCATCGGCTGAAATGGCTGCCGAACTGTCACCCTTTACGGGCTACGCAAACAATCGAGAGTCCATGCTGCGAGTGATCCGCAACCACCGACGGGCTGCGTATCAGGTGCCTCATGCAGAATATGAAGGACTGACAATTGCTCCGGTGGGAATCCTCCCTGAGCATTGTCCTCCGGACATGCTTCTTGCCGCTCGAAGGGCCTGGGACCATGCGCTTGAGCTCGGGGCGGCCTATGGGTACCGCAATGCACAGGTGACGGTGATCGCTCCGACCGGCACGATTGGGTTGGTCATGGATTGCGATACCACGGGAATTGAGCCCGATTTTGCACTGGTGAAATTCAAGAAGCTGGCGGGTGGAGGCTACTTCAAGATCATCAATCAAAGCTTACCGCCCGCCTTGGCCAACCTGGGATATACGGACCAACAGGTGCAGGATATCGTCCGCTACTGTGTCGGTGCCCAGACGCTCAAAGGCGCGCCCTTTATCAATCATGACACGTTGCGTCAGAAGGGATTCGACGATGCGGCCTTAGATCGACTGGAGCATGGTTTGGGGCAAGCGTTCGAAATTCAGTTCGCCTTCAACAAGTTTATCCTGGGGGAGGCCTTTTGTGTGGAACAGCTCGGCCTCACCGAGGAGCAACTCACCGAGGCCAATTTCAACATGCTGAAGGTGCTCGGCTTTACGCAAGAAGAGATCGCCACCGCGAACGATTTTTGCTGTGGAACGATGACAGTGGAAGGAGCGCCGCATTTGAGAGCCGAACATCTTGCGGTATTCGATTGCGCTAATCGATGTGGGCGGATTGGACAACGTTCCATTGCCGTCAACGCCCATATCCGCATGATGGCCGCGGCGCAGCCGTTCATCAGTGGCGCGATCAGCAAGACTATCAATATGCCGGCCGATGCCACCGTGGATGACGTCAAGGCGGCGTACCTGCTTGCCTGGAAAAGCATGGTCAAAGCGGTCGCGTTGTATCGTGACGGGTCCAAGCTCAGTCAACCATTGAGTGCGTCCACCGACAGTGGAAAGTCCATTGAAACCACTGCCGGTATCATGGAGATCGCTGAAAAAGTGACTGAGCGAGTGCTTGTTCGATACCTTGCCAAACGACGTCCGTTGCCGAGTCGACGCAATGGCTACACCCAAAAGGCTATTATCGGAGGACATAAGCTCTATCTGCGCACCGGTGAATATGAAGATGGGACCGTCGGGGAAATCTTTTTGGACATGCACAAGGAGGGCGCGGCGTTCAGGAGTCTCATGAACTGCTTCGCTATCGCCATCTCTCTTGGGCTTCAGCACGGGGTCCCTCTGGAAGAGTTCGTTGAAGCCTTCGTCTTCACTCGATTTGAACCGAACGGTCCTGTTAAATTGAATGATCGGATCAAAATGTCGACGTCGATCATCGATTATATCTTCCGTGAGCTTGCCGTCACCTATCTCGATCGGTATGATCTTGCGCAAGTAAAAGAAGAAGACCTGCGCATGGATTCGGTGAAAAAAGACGATATGGATCCTGAATGCTTCGAAGAAGAAGCCGACCTTGATGCGCTGGCCAAATCTTCCGTCGTGACAGAGCATTTGCCGATCCGCCGAAACGGAGGAAAAGGAAATGGCCATGGAAATGGGCATAGCGTCGCTCGACAAGTGGAACTCATGCGTGAGACGCTTACTCTGACAGCGATACAAAGCGCCAAAGATGCCAAGGTGAAGGGCTACGAGGGCGATCCCTGCCCTGAGTGCAAACAGTTCACCATGGTGCGGAACGGCACCTGCCTCAAATGTGTCAGTTGCGGTGCGACGAGTGGATGCTCATAAAGGGAGTGTAACGATGCAGAGCAAGTCTCCATCATGGTGCGTCTGCTGTAGAAAACGACGGTTTCGGCGCAGGCGATCCGGTACCTCAATCCTTTCCTGGATGCGCGTAAAGACTCGAAAATCTTCCTCAAGATCGATAGGATCTTTATTGAAGTGTGAGCATCGAGGGGCTTGGTCTCCGTTGCGAATGACTCGTTTGGCGAGGCGGAGACGGTTCTAACGGCGAAGAGTTCATAAGGAGTTCGGAGATGCCGACAACGACCCAGCTGGTCATCAGTGGCCAGAGTAAACCAGGCGCCCTTGCAAGAGTGACGGCTGTTCTCGGCGAAGCTGGAATCAATATCAAGGCATTTTCCGCTCCAGAAGTAACGGGTCCGGGGAAGTTGCGCCTGCTTGTAGCTGATCTGGATGGGGCTCGCGCGGCTCTTCGGTCGGCGAAAATCAAGTTTAGTGAAGAAACGGCTCTTCTCTTAAGTCTTGAGAACAAACCTGGCGCACTGAGAAAAGTGGCTGATCTTTTGGTAAAGAGCCGGATCAATATTAAGTGCGGCTACTGTACGCCTTCACGGGAAGGGAAACGGGCGATTGTCGTCCTAACCGTTTCCAGCACCGACAAAACCTTGACCATCCTACGCAATCAATCCCTCGACGAGTTTTGATCTATGCGGCTGGAGCCGCTCACGAGAATCATATCTGGGCGTAGCGTTATCATCGGCCTTTTAGTTGGGCTTCTCGCGCAAGGTTGCACGGCGCCTTCCCGTCACATCAGCCGATTTCCTGGATATCCGGTGGGATTCGTCGAACGGGGAGAGGCTTCGTGGTATGGCCCCGGCTTTCATGGAAACAAGACAGCCAATGGGGAACAGTATGACATGCATAAATTGACGGCTGCGCATCGGACGCTGCCACTCGGGTCCGTGGCGGTGGTCCATTCATTGACCTCGGGTCGCCAGGTCACAGTCAGGATTAATGATCGCGGGCCGTTTGCGAAGGGGCGGATCTTGGATCTTTCATTGGCTGGAGCTCGGACTCTCGATATGGTCGGTAACGGAACCGACCGGGTAGAACTTCGAGTCATTGACTATGTTGCCCAACCCGAAGGGATGGGTCCGTTACGAGTTCAAGCCGGAGCATTCTCAGACCTTCAGAATGCACGGGCGTTATTTGCGCAAATCGAACGAGATTTTCCCGATGGACGAATCATTCAGGTCGATCTACCGGAGGGGCGCCGTTACCGTGTTCAGTTTGGTCGGTTTCTGAACGAGTCAGAAGCACAGATATTTGCGGATCGTTTTGATCGTGCGTTTCGTCTTCGATCATTAGTATTTCGGGATGATGAATAGACTGAGGCCAAGATGCCGAAGAGACATGCTGGAGACCGTTCTTGTAGGAGCGACGTTTTGGAACTGATTGATTTTTCAACAACATTGTTCGAATTGCTTGCCTGCTCTTGATCCCTATGGTACATGTAACGACTGTGACTCCTATTTTAGGTTGCTCGGTCATTCTAATCTTACGATCCTCTAAAGGGCGGGCTAAGAGGTATCCTCTGGGAGACACCCGGCTTCTCATCAAGTCAACCATCCTGGTTCAGCGTCCCTGATATAAGACGGCGATGGACATCCTCATCCTTTTAGGGTTGATAGGGTTATCTGCCATTATTTCCACAGCCGAGATCGGCTTTTTCTCGGTCAACGAAACACGGCTGAGGGCGTTGGCTCAAAACGGCAGCAAGCGCGCTGAAAAAGCCCTACAACTCAGGAGTGATCCTCAAAGGCTCTTTTCCACCATACTGGTGGGCGATCGTCTCGTCAGTACGGCAATCCCGATGTTCGCCACCTTCATTACCTTGAATGCCTATGGGGAGAAGAGCATTTTTGAAGAAGCCATCGCAGTCATGGTCGGTATTTTGACCTTCGTTCTCCTTGTATCCGTTGATGTGATCCCCAAGACGCTGGCGGCAAAATTTTCCGTCCCGGTTACGTTGACGTTGGCCTATCCTATCTCCTGGGTTCAGGTGATGTTGCAACCGATTCTCTTCTTGATGGTGCCGCTGATCTATAAGTTGACGGGGGGAAAGGGATTGACTCATCCTTTGGTCACGGAGGAAGAGCTGAAAATTATGCTCGACCAGGGCGGAAAGGCTGGAGAGCTGGAATCCGAAGAAGTCAAGATGATCAAGAATGTGTTTCAGTTGAAGGACATTACGGCGGAAGATGCGATGACGCCGCGCATCTATGTCTTTTCGCTCGATGGGAATCTTCGACTCAAGGAAGCACAGGAGCCGCTCTATAGCTCGAAGTATTCCAGGATTCCGCTCTACGACGGCACGCTCGACAATATTACGGGAATCCTCTACAAGACCAAGGCCTTGACCGAACTGGCAAAGGGGCGAACGGAATTGCGTCTAAGGGATATCGCTCATCCACCGCTGTTCGTGCCGGCTGGGAAAACGGCGGATGATCTCATGAAGCAGTTTCAGCAGGAGAAGCGGCATATGGGTGTCGTGGTGAACGAGTTTGGCGGTGTGATGGGTCTTGTGACCCTCGAAGATCTTCTCGAAGAGGTGGTCGGTGAAATCGTCGATGAAACGGACATCACGGAAGAGCTCATCAAGCGCATCGGCAAGAACCAGATCCTCGTTCATGGGCGGACCGAGGTGCGGAAGGTGAATGATTTCCTCAAGGTCGAACTTGGGGGCGATGAAGCGCTGACCATCGGTGGGCTTATCCAGGAGAATCTCGGACGAATCCCATCGGCTGGAGAGGAGATCCGAATCGAGAATTGCCGCTTAGTCGTTCACGAAGCCGATCCTCGATCGATCCGAAGCGTGCACATTTTTAAAGAGGAGAAGGTGGCGGTGCCGGTTGAAGCTCCCGTATGACCCTATGTTTTCTCTGACCGATTCAGCAAGCGTTCAAATTCCTCTTCGTTGAGAACTCGTACGCCAAATTTCATTGCCTGACCGAGTTTGGATCCAGGTTCCACGCCTGCCACCACGTAGGTTGTTTTTCTGCTGACATTGGATAACACCGTGCCGCCAAGCCGCTCGACGAGTGCTGCGGCCTCTTCCCTCGTCATCCGTGTCAATCCTCCAGTGAAGACAAAGCTCCTTCCCGCGAAGGGCAGATCCGTTGTGCTCGGAAGTGCAGGGGAAGGCATGATCGAAAGACCAAGTCTTTCTAATTGGTCGATGACTCGTCGATTCGAACGTTCTTGGAAGTAGGAGTGCAAGCTCTCCGAGATTTCCGGTCCGATTTCCCTGATCCTCTGAAATCGATCTCGGTCGGCCGACATGATCGCATCGAGCGAGCCAAACTCACGCGCAAGCACCTTGGCAATATGTTGCCCGACCTGACGGATTCCAAGCCCCATTAAAAAACGGTCAAGGGGTATCGTCTTGCTCTGCGCGATGGCGTCCAGCAGCAAGGTTGCGGAACGTTCCGCAAATCCTTCGAGTCTAAAGAGCTGCTCCTGATCGAGTCGATACAGATCGGAGAGATCCCTCACGAGTCCTCGATCCACCAATTGAGCGACGGTCTTTTTGCCGAGGCCTTCGATGTTGAGCGCAGCCTTTGAGGAAAAATGTTCAATCGCACCCTTGAGTTGAGCTGGGCAGGAGGCCTGGCCCGTACAGTAGTAGTAGGCGCCTTCTCGTGCGACAGCAGAGCCGCATATAGGACAGGAGCTCGGCATTTCAAAGGGGTCGTTCCTAGTTTGATTGGGGACCGGTATCCGTTCGGCGATCGCCGGGATCACGTCTCCGGCGCGTTCGATTCGCACGGTGTCGCCGACTCGGATGTCTTTTCTGGCCACTTCATCAGCGTTGTGGAGAGTCGCGCGACTAATGGTCACGCCCCCGACTTCCACCGGCTTCAAGAGAGCAAGGGGGGTCAAGGTTCCTGTTCGACCCACGGATATGGCGATGTCCTGCACCTCGGTGATTTCTTTCCGCGGGGAAAACTTGAACGCAAGGGCCCAGCGGGGGCTTCGAGATTTCATTCCCAACCGGGCTTGCCAGTCTCCACGGTTGACCTTCACCACCACGCCGTCAATTTCGTAGGGAAGGTTCTCACGCTGCCGCTCCGTCTCTCGGTGAAACTCCAAGACCTGCTCGATGTGGTCGCATCGCTGTCGGAGAGTGGGGACAGGAAGGCCCCACTGAACCAAGGCCTCGAGTTCAGCCCAGTGGGATTCCGGACGGGGCCCCGTCGTCGCCATCACTTCATAGCAAGTGACAACGAGCGGACGAGAGGCGGTAACCTGGGAATCGAGCTGCCGAAGAGAGCCGGCAGCGGCATTGCGCGGATTAGCGAACGCGTCCAGTCCCTGTTCCGTCATGCGTCGATTCAGTGCGTGAAAGTCGCCAAGACGCATATAGACTTCGCCACGCACGGCCAGCTGATCAGGACGAGCCTCATCCTGCAACTGTAAAGGCAATGAGCGGATCGTCCGGAGATTGATGGTGATATCCTCACCGAGACTGCCGTCACCACGGGTTGAACCACGAACAAAACTCCCATGATCATAGACGAGCTCGACCGAGAGGCCATCGAATTTTGGTTCGACCGTGTACTCGATTACGTCCGTCCCAAGCTCCCGTTTCATACGCTGATCGAACGCCAGAACTTCATTGGGATCAACGACGGAATCGAGGCTCAACATCGGCTGTTCATGCCGAACCTTCCCGAGTTCGTCCAAGGGAGGCGCACCAACGCGCTGTGTGGGGGAATCAGGCGTGATCAGTTCGGGGTATTTCTGCTCGAGTTCAACCAGTTCATGAAACAGTCGGTCGTATTCACCGTCGGAAATCTCCGGTTGGTCCTTGACGTAATACAGGTAGTCATGATGCCTGATTTGGGTCTTGAGTCGAGTGAGTCGGTCGCGGTCGGCTGTCGAGATCTCCACATGGGACGGTGAGTCGGGGTAAAGTGAATCCTGTCGCATCGCCGCTCTTAACGATGTGCAACCCGGGTAATCATCCTTTGGATACAGTGGCAGCCAGTATTCGGCATGCGTCAGGAGAGAGGCTTGAACGAGCGGGACACTAGCACAGGGAGAAGAAACGGTCAAACCGGGCGAATCTAGACGACTTTGACTTTCGCATCAGTGACCACTATTCTAAGCTCCTCATCGTCCGTTGAGAATCGACGAAGACCGGGCAAAGGGCAAAAGCGATGGAGGAGGATGTATGTTGAAGGATGAACACCCAATGCGTGAGCGAGCACGCGGGATCGCTCTCTTAGCGCTCCTGCTGTGCAGCGGATCGCTGATCAGTGGATGTGTGGTGTTGGAAGAGAAGTACAATGCGGAAAAGGCGCGAAGTTTGAATTTTCAGCGTCTTCTCGCGCAAGAAGAAAAGCGAACGGCTGAACTGGACAGTGAGGTCAGGCGTGCGAAGGCCGAATTGGCCGAATTCGAGGCAAGGAATCGAGAACTCTCATCTCAAGTGCAGATGGCACGTGAACAGATGGGCCGCCTCCAGGAAGAGGCTGAAGCAATTAGGGAATCCACGGTGCTCGAACGAAAAGCCTTGGAGGACATGCAGCGGAAGGGGCATTCTTCTGCTGTCAAGCAGAAAAAAACCGGGGTCCGCAAACCCGCTCCGAGCGATGTCGATCGAAAGGATCATGCCGACGAAGATCTGCCAATCAGTGCCGACATGAAGGCTGATGCAAAATTGCACGTGGTAAAACCTGGAGAAACTCTCTTTAGCATCAGTCGACGGTATAGAATTGGGATGGGTAAGTTGAAGCAGATGAATAATCTTCCAGATGACATCATTGAAGTCGGTCAAAAACTCATCCTGATAGCAGAGTAAGCGGAACGACATGCGGTCTGAGACCTATTCTCTCAATCTGGACGAGTTCCGCTCCTACGCAAAACAGGGAAATCTGATACCGCTATTCCGCGAGATCTTGGCGGACCATGACACGCCGGTCTCGGCCTTCGCAAAGATCGATCATGGCCCCTCGGCCTATCTGCTGGAAAGCATTCAGGGCGGGGAAAAGTGGGCTCGGTACTCTTTTCTCGGAAGCGGCTCTCCGCTTGTCATCTACGAAGATCGCGGTGACCTGTGCGTGAAGAAGGGATCACATCGCCGACGCATTCCTAGCCGAGGCGCGCCGCTGGACCGTCTGCGCGAGATCATGGAAGCGTATCGGCCGGTGACGGTTCCGGATCTGCCGCGCTTCGTCGGTGGAGCGGTCGGCTATCTTGGTTACGACATCGTGAAGACATTCGAGGATCTCCCTTCCCGACGAAAGGAGCACCTCGATCTACCGGACTTCGCATTTCTGTTAACCGAGACCCTGCTCATCTTCGACAACGTTTCGCAGAAGATCAAAGTCGTGGCCAATGCTCATGTGAAGTCCACCTCGGATCGAGACATTCGCGCGGCCTATCGCCAGGCGACGGGGCGCATCGAAGCCATGATCGGCAGAATCCGTCGGCCTCTGAAGCGCGTGAAGCCAAAACGCCGACGATCTCCGATTCGGTTCACGGCCAATATGAACAAGGCGGACTTTGAGAAGATGGTCTCTCGTGCGCAGGAATACATCAAAGCGGGAGACATCTTTCAATGTGTGCTCTCGCAACGGTGGGAAACGAGTCTTCAGGCTCCACCGTTCCAGCTGTATCGAGCCCTGCGCGTCGTGAATCCCTCGCCGTACATGTACTATTTGCGCATTGCCGGAGTGGAACTTGTCGGCTCGTCTCCGGAAATTCTTGTGCGATGCGAAGACGGGCTGGTGTCGGTACGCCCAATCGCGGGGACCAGGCGTCGCGGGACGACCATGGAAGAGGATGGAGAGCTGGAACGCCGACTGCTCGCCGATTCCAAAGAACGGGCGGAACACATCATGCTGGTAGACCTTGGGCGCAACGATATCGGTCGCGTCGCTGAACAGGGATCGGTTCGCGTCGAGTCGTTGATGAATGTTGAGCGGTACTCCCACGTGATGCATATCGTGTCGAACGTGACGGGGAAATTGGGTGCGACCAAGACCGTGTATGATGTGTTGAAGGCGTCCTTCCCCGCAGGCACGGTATCCGGAGCGCCGAAGATCAGAGCGATGGAAATCATCGAGGAACTGGAGCCGACCAAGCGCGGACCGTATGCCGGCGCGGTGGGGTACATCAGTTTTTCAGGCAATATGGATATGTGTATCAATATCCGGACGGTCGTCGTCTCTCGCCATCGGGCGTTCATCCAGGCCGGGGCCGGGATCGTCGCCGACTCAAATCCGGAGCATGAGTACGAAGAAACGTGCAACAAATCGCGCGCGATGATGAAGGCGATCGAACTGGCTGAACAGGGATTGGAATGAGGGCCGTAGGCCTCGGAATAGAAGTGGAGATCGAAGGTCTTTGGGCCTGGACAAATATTTTAGACAGTTGGTATAGCCATGCTACTCGTCATCGATAACTACGATTCCTTCACCTACAATCTGGTCCAGTATTTTGGCGAATTAGGTGAAGACGTGCAGGTCTACCGTAACGACAAGATTACGATGGAGCAGATTGAGGAGTTGCGGCCGAGTCGAATGGTGATCTCTCCCGGGCCTTGTACCCCCAAGGAAGCCGGTGTGTCGGTTGAGGCGATCCGTCGGTTCGGAGAAACGATGCCCATTCTCGGCGTCTGCTTGGGCCATCAATCCATGGCCGTGGCGTTTGGAGGAGAGGTGATTCGCGCGTCCCGTCTGATGCATGGGAAGACATCGCAGATCAAACATGACGGCAAGACCATCTTTCAATCCTTGCCCAGTCCGTTTGAGGCGACACGCTATCATTCCTTAATCGTGAGTCGAAACAATCTTCCAGATTGCTGTGAGATCTCCGCTGAAACCGCCGAAGGCGAGATCATGGGGCTTCGCCATAAGACGCTCTGTGTCGAGGGGGTGCAATTCCATCCGGAATCGATCCTGACGACCGTCGGGAAAGATCTGCTTCGCAATTTCTTGAAACTCTAATCGCTCCATCTCTGTGTGACCATGATCAAAGACGCGCTCGCGAAGTTGGCCGACAGAACCGATCTTACCGCGCAAGAGGCCGAAACCGTCATGCTGGAGATTATGGACGGCGCTGCGACCTCGGCTCAGGTGGCCGCCTATCTCATGGGGCTCAGGCAGAAGGAAGAAACGGTTGCTGAGGTCGTCGGTTCGGTCAACGCGATGCGATCGCGAGCGACCAAAGTCAGAGTCGGCTCGCCGGTCGTAGTGGATACCTGCGGAACCGGTGGGGATGGGGCCAATACATTCAACATCTCCACGGCTGCGGCGTTTATCGTCGCCGGAGCGGGCATAACCGTGGCGAAACACGGCAATCGTTCCGTATCGTCCAGATCCGGCAGTGCCGATGTGCTGAGCGTCCTCAGGGTCAAGATTGATCTGGAGCCGGAACGCGTGGCCGATTGCATCGACGAAGTCGGCATTGGGTTCTTGTTTGCGCCGCTCTACCACGGCGCCATGAAACAATGTGCCGGAGTTCGGCAAGAGATGGGAATCAGGACTATTCTGAACGTGCTGGGTCCGTTGGCGAATCCGGCCGGCGCCACACACCAAGTGCTCGGGGTTTATGATGCGAAGTGGACGGACGTTCTCGGGCGGGTTCTGTTGGAGTTGGGATCGCAGCATTGTTTCGTGCTTCATGGCATGGATGGCCTGGATGAAATCACCCTGTCGGATCGAACCAGAGTCTCCGAAGGGAAGGGTGGAGTGGTGTCGAGCTATTTTATTGCTCCGGAAGAGTTCGATCTGCCTCGTGTGTCGAAAAAAGAGTTTGCCGGTGGCACACCGGAGGACAACGCGAAGATCATACAGGACATTTTACAGGGTCGAAAAGGTCCGAAACGGGACATGGTATGTTTGAATGCCGCTCCTGCCATGATCGTGGGACAAAAAGCGAGAACGCTCAAAGAAGGGTTCCGTCTCGCCCAACAAACGATCGACACGGGGGCTGCGGCAGAAAAGCTGGAGCGACTCATTGCATTTACGACACAACGCGGTTGACTCATGATCCTCGATCGTATCCTCGAGCATAAGAAAGCAGAACTCAGGCATAAGCAGAGCCGGTCCTATCTTGCCGACCTCAAGGCGGCGATTCGAGATGCACCGCCGACACTCGGTTTTGCCGTGACGCTGGATGCGGCCAAGCCTTCCTCCAGTCCTGCCTTGATCGCGGAGGTGAAGAAGGCCTCGCCAAGCTTAGGACTCTTGCGGCCGGAATTTTCGGAAAAGTTCGACTATCTGACACTCGCGCGTACCTATCATGAGCATGGCGCGTCCGCTGTTTCCGTATTGACGGATAAGGAGTTTTTTCAAGGCGACCTCCAGTACCTTGAAGCGATCAAGCGTGCGCTGCCGATCCCCGCCCTCAATAAGGAGTTTATGGTCGGCGATGTGCAATTTTATGAAGCGCGTGCGCACGGCGCTGATGCGGTGTTGCTGATCGTGGCGGCATTAGAACGGCGGCAACTGATCGATTTCCATGCCTTGGCAACTGAACTTGGCATGGACTGTCTCTTCGAAACTCATCACGAGAGAGAGTTGGATACGGTCTTGGAGTGGATTCCCACCGCGAGAATGATCGGGATCAACAACAGAGATCTCAAGACCTTTACGACCGACCTCAACGTCACCTTTCGGCTGGCAAAACGAATTCCGTCCGACAAGCTGATCATCAGTGAAAGCGGGATTCACACTCGCGATGACGTGACGAAACTGATCGAAGCAGGCATTCACGCCATGTTGATCGGAGAGTCGCTCATTCGCGCCGAGCACACGGCAGACAAAGTCCGAGAGTTGCTCGGTCTCGGATCCAGCAGCGCGCAGTTCGCCTAGATCGTTCGCTATGAAAATCAAGATTTGCGGGATTACAAATGTAGAGGACGCGGAAGTTGCGGTGCGGGCCGGCGCGGATGCGTTGGGATTTGTCATGTACCGCAAAAGCCCGCGTTTTGTGGAGCCTGCGTTGGTTAGAGCCATTGTCGCCGGGCTTCCTCCATTTGTGCTCCCAGTAGGGGTGTTCGTCAATGAAAAAGCTCAGAAGGTTCGGGGACTTATGGATGAATGCGGCCTCGCGTTGGCCCAATTGCATGGCGATGAATCGGCTCACTATTGCCAGAATCTCGGTCGCCCGGCGCTCAAGGCGATCCGCCTGAAAGACAGGGGTGGCTTTCTGGCTTTCGTTGAATTTCACGGACGGGCAAATGTGCGAGGATTTCTGATCGATGCGTTTTCCGACCACGCCTATGGCGGCACTGGGCAGACGGTCGATTGGACGCTGGCTCAGGAAGCGGCTCTATCTGCTCCGATCATTCTGGCCGGAGGCCTGAATCCTGGAAATGTTGCGCAGGCGGTCCAAATGGTGCGTCCCTATGGAGTCGATGTGAGTAGTGGCGTGGAACAGAGTCCCGGGAAAAAAGATCCAGACAAAGTGAAGGCGTTTATTCAAGCGGCCAGGCTTGTGCCTACCGAATAGGCACGACTATACTGCTGGCCGATGTATTGAGGAGGGTTTGATCAGATGTCGATGCTTCCAGATAACCATGGCCGGTTCGGGTCCTATGGTGGCCGGTATGTGCCGGAAACCCTCATGCCGGCGCTCTTGGAGCTGGAAGAAGAGTATGCGAACGCAAAAAAAGATCGCCGGTTTCAAACGGACCTCGCCTATTACCTCAAACAGTACGTTGGACGCCCAACCAGCCTCTATCGAGCCGATCGGCTCACCAAGAAATTAGGTGGCGCCAAGATTTATCTGAAACGCGAAGACCTCTGCCATACCGGTGCTCACAAGATCAACAATGCCATCGGGCAAGTGCTGCTGGCCTTGCGTATGAAGAAGCGACGAATCATCGCTGAAACCGGGGCCGGTCAGCATGGCGTGGCAACCGCCACGGCGGCCGCCATGTTCGGACTGCAATGCGAGATTTATATGGGCACCGAAGATATGCAACGGCAGGCGCTGAACGTCTATCGCATGCGTCTCTTGGGCGCGACCGTGACAGGGGTTGATGCCGGCAGCCGTACCCTCAAAGATGCCATCAGTGAGGCGATGCGGGATTGGACGACGAACGTGCGTACCACTCATTATATTCTGGGCTCGGTTCTCGGGGCGCATCCCTATCCCATGATGATCCGAGATTTTCAGGCGATCATCGGACGAGAAGCGCGGAAGCAGATTCTTTCCGCCGAAAAGCGGTTGCCGAATTATCTGGTGGCCTGTGTCGGGGGAGGAAGCAATTCCATCGGGCTGTTCCATGCGTTCCTCCGCGATACCAAGGTCAAGATGATCGGGGTCGAGGCTGGGGGACTTGGGATCGAGAGTGGAAAACATGCCGCACGGTTTTCAGGCGGTAAGACTGGTGTCCTGCAAGGCACCATGACCTACCTGCTTCAGGACGAAAACGGACAGATCAATTTGACCCATTCGGTCTCAGCCGGCCTGGATTATGCGGCGGTTGGACCGGAGCACAGTCTCTACCATGATCGGGGCCGCATCAAGTACACCTATGCCACGGATGCTGAAGCACTGGCGGCTTTTGATCTCCTCGCTCGTGAAGAAGGCATCGTGCCTGCGCTCGAAAGCGCGCATGCCATCGCAGAAGTCGTCAAGTTAGCGCCGAAGCTCAAGAAGTCTCAGCTCATCATCGTCAACCTTTCCGGTCGTGGAGACAAAGACGTGCAGCAAGTCGCGAAGATGCGAGGAGTCGAGCTATGAGCGGAAGGCTGGAAACCAAGTTTAAACAATTGCGTGACAAGGGCGAGAAAGCGCTCATTGCCTACCTCATGGCTGGAGACCCGGGCTTGGCTGAAACAGAACAGTTGGTGGTGGCCTTAGAACAGGCGGGTGCCGATATTATCGAGCTGGGCGTGCCCTTCTCGGATCCGATTGCGGACGGGCCGGTGATTCAGCAGGCTGCGGAACGGGCATTGAAGAGCGGAACGTCGCTGCGCAAGATTCTTGATTCTGTGAAGTCCCTCAGACAGCGCACGGAGATCCCAATCGTCTTAATGCTGTACTACAATTCGATTCATGCAATGGGCTGTGAGGAGTTTTGCAGGGCAGCGAAGGCTGCTGGAGTGGATGGATTGATCGTGCCGGATATGCCGCCGGACGAAGCAGAACCGCTCAAGAAGCCGGCAGACGCAGCTGGACTGCCGCTCATCTTCTTGCTCGCGCCGACCAGTACGCCCAGTCGGCGAAAACTGGTGGCAGAAGAATCACATGGATTCGTCTACTATGTCTCGCTGACGGGGATTACAGGATCGAAGCTCAACAATGTTGGGGACATCCACGATAACATCAAGAAACTCAGGAAAGTCTCAGCCTCGCCTGTCGCCGTTGGGTTTGGGGTGGCGACACCGGAGGATGCCGCGCAAGTGTCAAAGATGGCTGACGGTGTGATCGTCGGCAGCGCGATCGTGAAACGAATTGCATCCCACCAACAAGATCCGGCCATGATTAGCCACGTCGCTGAGTTCGTCCGCTCTCTCAAGGCTGCGATGGCGCCAGCCTAGCTATAGTTATTCAGCCGCAAGGTATCCGAGGCGGGGAACCCTTGCGCATCATTTTCTCGCGTTAGACGTTCACTGTCGGAGCAGTCCCCACATGCACACATCTCCTGTGGTTCTGAGCGGTCTCAGGTACACCGACGACGTCCCCTCACGATCGCCAGCCACCCCCTCTGTTCACTGCATCCGAGTTTTCTCTGATCACGGTGTCGACTGCGTACCCTGAGTCGCACCAGTCACTCATCAGGATCAAGGTGAAGGGGCGTAGGTGCTACCGCCTCTGGCCAATTGTTGGCCCCAGAAAACCATTTCGCTATAAATGATGCGAGTTCACATATCTATGACCAGAGCTTGGTCTGCATAGTCTGAGTTTTTCGACAACAACGTGGTTTCTTGACATGACCATTATAAATGACTATATAAGATCATTCGAAAGTGGCAATGCGAAAAGCTGAAAGGGAGGAGCCATCACGTGAAAACCATGCCCGTGACAGACTTTAAAGCACATGCGCTGAAGGTACTCGGAGAGGTTGCGGAAACACGACAGCCTGTCGTGGTTACAAAACGAGGAAAGCCTCTTGCCGAAATTGTTCCTTTTGCGGAAAAGCATACGGCACCGGGGAGGTTAGCGGATGCTCTGGTGTTTGAAGGCGATATTGTGTCGCCTCTTGGTGAAGATGAGTGGAATGTCTGCCGGTGAAGTATGTCTTGGATACACATGTGTGGATCTGGTGGCAGATGCATCCCAAGAAGCTTTCCACACGTGTCCGCGCCATTCTGAACAATCCCGATCACTACGAAGAGCTTCTCCTTTCGGCTATTTCAGCATGGGAATTCAGTAAGTTGTTGGAGAAGAAACGGATAGGGATTTCCTGTGATCCTGAAGAGTGGTTTCGTGTTGCACTCGAGATGCCCAAGCTTAGGCTGGTCCCCCTCACACCCACTCTCAGCTACCGGTCAACCATACTGCCGCAGCCATTTCATGGAGATCCAGCGGACCAAATCATTGTCGCGACTGCGAGAGAAGAGAATGCGACGGTGTTGACTAAGGATCATCTTATCCGGCAATACAAGCATGTGCGCGCACTCTGGTAGACGACAGATAGCCACGACACTGATAGTGACCAAGCATCTTGTCTAAGACGGAGGGGAAGGTGCGGAGAGTCTCTTAGGGGGGCAGGTGGGCAGTACGCCTGTGATCAGGGTTTGGCTTGCGGAGGCATGTACTTAATCATCTCGTCAGCCAGGTCCTTGGCGATCTCTTTGAGGCTTGGCTTGACGAACATGTAGCTGTTGGAGCGTTCATGGCGCGCTTTCCAGACTGTGGTGCCGGTTGCGGCATCGATCAGGCGAAGGCTCAATCCGACGCGCCCGACGTTATCGCCTTCCTTACGCATGTATTCCCATGAATTGACCCTGACGACGAGAAAGGAATCGACGTTGAGCGCTTTCCCAAGCTTGACGGCTGAATCTTTGTCGGATTGACCGGTCATCTCGAGACGGGAGAAATAGAACACGAGAGAGTCGAACGCCTCTTTTGAGGCCTGAAAAATATCGGTGACGTTTTCCGGGGTGACGACCCGTTCGATGCGTCCCTGCCGATTGAGAGCGATGGCCAATACCTCTTGAATGTCTTCTCGGGCGCTGTCGTATTGACTCGACATCGGTGGCAATACGGCGATGCTCTGCGGTCGGAACACCCTGGCCCCTGGGCCTTCCCACACCTCCTGCAAGCCTCCACAGCCGCTGAGGATCAGAACAAGGCCTAGGACAGATATAAATTGCGCGTATGATCGAGACAACATAAGCCTAGTATACCATCAGAAAGTGAAAGAAATGGAAGCAGAAACTAAGGCGCCTTTTTCTCGGAAGTCATATCCTCCTCCGGCATCAGCGCGAAACATAAACCACCGTAAGCCTAACCCTGCGGTGGGGACGAAGGGGCTGGACGCGTCCTGCATATTCTTGAATGTTCCGATTCGGAACGACAGAAATTCGGACAAGATCGTTTGTTCGAGTCCCAAGCTCAAGAGCTGACTCTTCACGCCGGGCACAAAGGTTTTGTTCGAGGTGACATCCACATCGGCTGTGAGTGTCAACGAAGAGTAGGGGTTAATCGCCACGCCAGCCCGAACCTGCGGATCGAGTTTGAGCTCCCCTCCACCAGCGGCATCGAATGTCGGTGTATTGATATCTTTCGCGACGATCCCAAACCTGATCAAGGACGATGGGCGATAGATCGCACCGATATCGATGCCATAGGTTGTGGAGATGGTCGGCTTGCCGAAATGATCGGTGGTGCTGACGCCGCTTCCGCTTTGCAGGTCGGTCGAACCATTGTAGGACGCGCCTTGAATAACCTTCGCGGTAATTCCGATGGCAAACGTTTTATCAGAAAAGGCGTAGGCGTAGGAAAATGCCAATTGTCTGGCTTCGAGACCGCGCAGCGCCATCTGGCCCACGACACTGATAGGTGTGCCGACTCCGCCAGGTTGGGTTGCCTGCACAGGCGTTGAGACAAATCCCCCTCCGGTGGCGACATCTGAGACATTGAATCCGAATGCATGTTCGCCGAAGTGCCCTTTTACATACAGCCCGGCGGATCCATTAACCGAGACGGCCGCTCCCGGTTGATTGATGCGATCGGCGATCTCCTGTGCCCTCACAAGATTGGTCGGAGAGGTGTCGCCGGTGTTGAACTTCTCTAGATCGTTGAGCGCGTCGCCAAAGCCAAGACGATCAATCGCCAGGCCTCCTCCCTGGGCGCGGATATCCACGGTCTGCGTCATGGCTAATCCGGCGGGATTCCAATAGGTCGCGAGGGCATTGGTTGTGACGGCGACTCCGGCTCCTCCCATACCCATGGCACGAGGGCCGGAGATGACAAATTCTGCCGCTGATACCTGAGGCGGCAGCGCTGAGGTAGCCAGCAAAACGGCTATGCGAACTGATGGCGACCAGCGCATCTCAAATCCTTGGCCAGAACTGATTCAGCGAGTCTAGAGAAGGAACGGTTGTTCGTCAAGGATTGCAGCCGTTCCAAATGATTCCACGACGACAGAGTGCGCGAACGGAGACCACAAGCACTCTCAACACATGTGAGGAACAGCTGAGGAAAAGGGTACAAGGTGATGGGGACGTACGATGAACTCAGGCGATCTGTCCATCCTGCATGTGAATGATGCGGTCGGACCGGGCGGAGAGTTTGTCATTATGCGTCACGATCACAAACGTGGTTCCGCGCGTTTTGTTCAAGGTGCGCATCAGCCCGAACAGCCCTTCCCCGCTATTGGTATCGAGATTGCCGGTCGGTTCGTCGGCCAAGACTAAGTCTGGGTTCTGCATCAACGCGCGGGCCATGGCGACCCGTTGTTGTTCGCCCCCAGAGAGCTCGCCGGGCTTGTGGTGGAGGCGATGCCCCAACCCAACTTCGGTGAGAAGCGTCGTGGCGTCGGCTTTGACCGAGGTTGGCTCTCGACGTTGGACGAGCGCCGGCATACAGGCATTTTCCAGCGCGGTGAACTCGGCGAGCAAATGATGAAACTGAAACACGAACCCGATCCGTCGATTGCGAAACTCCGCCTGTTGAGCGTCCGTCATACGAAACAGGTCTTGCCCATCGAACGTCACGGTGCCGCTGCTGGGTTTATCAAGGGTCCCGATGATATGGAGGAGGGTGCTCTTGCCTGCTCCGGATGCCCCCACAATCGCCACCAACTCGCCGCGCTGAATCTCAAGATTGATTCCCTTGAGAACGGGCAGCTCATGGGATCCCATCGAAAACGATTTATGGAGATTGATCGCTTTAATCATATTCAGTAATGAGCCAGGAGGACTGAGGACTGAGATTTGGAATATTGGGATGGGAATTGCGAATCATTCCTCGGCCTCCAATTCTCAGTCCTACGGGTCTATTCATAACGTAACGCCGCGACCGGCTCGAGCTTCGCCGCCTGATTGGCTGGATACACTGTTGCCACAAAACTAATCAGAATGGCAGAGCCTGCCACGAGCAAGACATCTTCAGCCAGCACGTGAACCGGAATGGTTGAGATGTAGTACACGGACGGATCGAACGTCCAAAACGTTTGGATCAGCCAGAGAAATGTATAGCCTAGAGGGATGCCGATACTGGTGCCGGCAAATCCGATGATCAACCCATTCAGCATAAAGATGCGTCTGATGCTCCGTTTAGTCGCGCCCATGGCTTTGAGGATAGCAATTTCCTTCTGCTTCTCCGTGACGATCATGGTCAGGGTGCTGACGATGTTGAACGAGGCCACGATCGTAATCAAAACGAGCAGCAGAAACATCATCGTCTTCTCCAGCTTGAGTGCCGAAAAGAGATTTCGGTTCATCTGCATCCAATCTCTGGCTCCGTGGCTGAATCCCAGCTCCTGTTCGATGCGACGAGCGGTCTCTGCGGCTTGGAAGACCTCGGTCACCTTGACCTCGATTCCGGACACGCTTCCATTCATATTGAAAAATTTTTGGGCTTCACCGAGCTCGATATAGGCCAGTGACGAGTCGTATTCGTACATGCCGGAATGGAAGAGCGCGACGATCGCGAAAGTGCGGATCTTGGGCACCATCCCCATCGCGCTGATCGGACCGACAGGCGAGACCACGTTGACCGTGTCGCCGACAAACGCCCCCAGCCGGAGCGCCAGCTCTTTACCAAGAATAATGCCGGGCTTCTCGACGACGCGGGAATGGCCTTCAGGGTCTTCGTCCGATGCTTGGGTGACTTTCACCGGGGTGAGCAGATCGAACAATTGGCCGGACGTAATGTTTTTTGAAAGCTCGGTGACGTTGGCTTCGCGTTTCGGATCGATCCCACGGAGGACGATTCCCTGCACGCCCGATTGAGTGGTCAGGAGGACTTGGCGAAGGACAAAGGGTGTAGCGGCCACGACATCGGGTATGGTCTGGATCTTGTCGGCCAGACCGTCGTAGTCGGTCATATTCTCTTTCATGCGTTCTTGGACGATGATATGGGCTGTCGTGCCGAGAATCTTGCTCTGAATATCTTCCCGGAAGCCGGTCATAATCCCAACTGTGCCGATGAGTGCTGCTACGCCCAGCGTGATGCCGGCGATCGACACGAAGGTGTTCAACGAGATTGTCCGATTGCGACGCTTGGCGCGCAAGTAGCGAAGCCCGACAAAAATTTCATACGGGAGGGTCACGCTATGGTTTCTCCGGCCTCAATTGAGGAAAGAGGACCACATCGCGGATGGAGGCCTGATCAGTGAACAGCATGATCAATCGATCGATGCCGATCCCTTCTCCGGCGGTCGGCGGCATTCCGTACTCCAGGGCGCGCAGAAAGTCCTCGTCGACGAGATGTGCTTCATCGTCCCCCGCTTCGCGCTGGGCGGCCTGGCCGTCAAACCGTTCACGTTGGTCCAACGGATCGTTCAACTCGGAAAAAGCGTTGGCGATTTCCCTGCCGGCGATGTAAAGCTCAAATCGATCGGTGAGGGTTGCGTCAGAATCTTTTCGTCTGGCAAGCGGAGAAATGTCGATCGGATAATCGGTAATGAACGTGGGCTGCTGCAAATTCGGCTCGACCGTTTCCTCGAAAATCTCATTCACAATGGTGGACAAGGATGCCGTAGGGTCTACGGGAACAGTCAGTCGTTTGGCGGCCGCCAGTGCTTTCTCTCGATCGTGCAGCACCGTCGGATCGAGGTTGTTCACCTCAAGAATTGCCTGGTGGTAAGACCAACGTCGCCATGGCGGCGTGAGCACAATGTCTTTCCCTTGGTAGGGGATGACCGTCTTGCCGAGAATTTGTTGAGCGAGGCCGGAGACCAGCTCTTCAGTGAGCGCAATCAGGTCTTGATAATCCGCATAGGAGACATAGAACTCCAGCATCGTGAACTCGGGATTGTGGATCGTCGAGATGCCTTCGTTCCGGAAGTTCCGATTGATCTCGAACACTCGTGGGAATCCACCGACGATCAGCCGTTTTAGATAGAGTTCCGGGGCGATGCGCAGATAGAGATCGACGCCGAGCGCATTATGGTGTGTGACGAACGGTTTGGCGGCGGCGCCTCCGGGAATCGGATGCATCATAGGGGTCTCGACTTCAAGGAAGCCTCGTTCGATCAGAAATGCGCGAATGCCGGTGATAATGCGGCTCCTGGCGGAAAAGATCTGGTGGACTTGAGGATTGGCGATCAGATCGACATAACGTTGTCGGTACCGTGTTTCGACGTCCGTGAGACCATGCCACTTCTCCGGAAGCGGGCGGAGGGCTTTGCTCAGAAACGTCAGGTGATGAACCTCGACCGTGAATTCATTCGTTTTTGTACGGAACAAGGTCCCTGTGACGCCGATCCAATCACCGAGATCGAGCTGCTCCACCACGGTGTAGGCCTGTTCCGACAGCAGATCTTTCTTGAGGTACACCTGGAGACGGTCGGCTCCGTCTTGCAGAACTGCAAACCCAGCCTTCCCAAAACGACGCAGCGCCACGACACGTCCGGCGATGGTGCAGGAGACCTTTTCCTGCTCCAATGTTTCCTTGGGTTTTTCGCCGTGCTGTGTCAATAGTTGCCCGGCCCGGTCCTTGACCTCGAAGCGGCTGCCGTAGGGAGCGACGCCGGCCTCTCGAAGAAGGTCGAGTTTTTTGATCCGCTGTTGCCGCTGTTCGTTCAGTTCGTCCATGGTGTAGTTACGTGATGGCTACAAATCGTCTTCGGGTCCGCCGGCCGGCGCAAGTTGCTCACTGCCTTTTCCGAGCTTCTTTTTCAAAAACGCTTGGATGAATCCATCGAGATCCCCGTCCATGACGGACGACACGTTGCTGAGCTGATGGCCGGTTCGGTGGTCTTTAACCATTTGGTAGGGTTGGAACACGTAGGAGCGAATCTGGCTGCCCCACGCGATGTCCTTCTTCTCGCCGACGATCGCGTTGAACTCCGCCTCCTTCTTTTTCTGTTCCAACTCAAAGAGGCGCGCTTTCAAGATCTTCATGGCGCCGTTTCGATTTTGAAGCTGCGAGCGCTCATTCTGACATTGCACGACAATGCCGCTCGGCAAGTGCGTAATGCGGATGGCGGTTTCAACCTTGTTGACATTCTGGCCTCCGGCCCCGCCGGCGCGGAAGGTATCGATCCGGAGATCCTTATCCTCGACCACGACGTCGATATCTTCACTCAGCTCGGGATACACGAAGACGGACGCAAACGACGTGTGCCGTCGCTTGTTGGAGTCGAACGGGGAAATGCGAACCAGTCGATGAACCCCTGCCTCCGCCTTCAGGTAGCCATAGGCATACGGTCCGGTGATCGAAATCGTCACGCTCTTGATACCGGCTTCGTCGCCGGGCAACAGGTCTAGTGTGTCCACCTTAAACTTCTTGTGCTCCGCCCACCGCACATACATTCGGAGGAGCATCTGTGCCCAATCCTGTGATTCCGTGCCTCCGGCGCCGGGATGAATCGCAATGATGGCGTTGTTAGGGTCCAAGTCGCCTGAGAGGAGGAGCTCCAGCCGCAGCGTGGCGAGGCGAGGCTCCAACTGATTCAATTCACTGGTGAGCTCGGCCTCGATCCCCGCGTCGCCGCTCTCATGCGCGAGTTCCAACAGGGCTCCCAGGTCGCCCATTTTGGACTCAATTTCACGCCACTGCTGGAGTTCGCGCTCAATGGTCGACTTTTTTCGACTCACCACGGCGGCGGCGCGGGTGTCGTTCCAGAAATGCGGCTGGCCCATCTGCGCTTCAAGTTCTTCCAACTCGGCGGTCATATGAGCGAAGTCAAAGATGCCCCCGTAATTCGGAGATTTGCTCGCCGAGATCGCGAACACGAACGTCGACTTCCTCTAACATGGAACGATCCTCCTTCCATCATGCCGGCGTGATAATCGTCAGGGCTGGTTCCTTCGTGCGGAAGTACCCGAACAGAAATAAAAGTCCGCAGATTATAACACAGGCGTATGCAAACACGTCGCCATAGTAGCTGTAAAATGTGCGGGAGTGTTTGATCGGAATCGTCGCCTGTAAGGCCAGTTCCGTAAACAGGGGCGTTGCCTGGGTGATTTCTCCGAAAGGATCGACGAACCCGGAAATTCCCGTATTGGCGGCCCGTGCGAACGCGAGGTGATTTTCGACCGAGCGAAAGACGACCATCGCAAAGTGTTGAGCCGGCGCCGAGGAAGGTCCAAACCATCCATCATTCGTGATCGTCACCAGAAACTCCGCGCCGCTGGCCGCGAATTGACGGACTAAGTCAGGGAAAATCACTTCGTAGCAGATGGCGACTCCGAACCGTACAGCCCGCGGGGTGGTGGACGTGCCGCGTTCCCAGGACTTGGGATGAAACGACAGAATTTTCGATCCCGGACCCGGCTCAAAGTCGCCGATGCCTTCGACAAGCTTGTCGAGAAAGAACAGCAACGATGATTTCAGGGGGATGTATTCTCCGAACGGCACGAGATGGTGCTTGTCATACCGGCCGAGGATCGTGCCGTCCGTTCCCAGCAGATAGGCACTATTCAGAAGATACGGTCGACGGTCTGGATAAAACCGAAGCGCCGGACTGCCGATTAGGAGCGGCGCCTGAGCACGTTCCGCCCATGCGATCAGTTCTAGCTGATATTCCTTTTCGCGCTCCAAGATGAACGGTGTGGCAGCTTCCGGCCACACGATCAAGTCCGCATCAGTGCCCAGCTGAATAGTCAGGCGGTCAAGGCGTCGCATGGTCTCATCACGAAACGACGCATCCCACTTCACGGCTTGATCGATATTCGGTTGGACGACACCCACAGTGACGGAAGGTTGTCCCTCTTTCACGGCTCTGTCGCTCAGGACGGCTGAACTGTAGAACCACGAGAGCACCATGCAGGCCGCTGCCGTTGTGAGGAGTTCCCACGGAAGTTTGGCCGGGTGAAAGCCACGGAAAAACGGCATGATCCACAAAATCAGCTCGGCCACGGCCACATTCACGAGCACGACTAAGAAAGATACTCCATAGACTCCTGTATGGTCTGCCACTTGGATCAAGTCCAATTCACGGTATTGTGAATAGCCCAGGAGACACCATGGAAGACCTGAGAGCAGGTAGGTCCGAAAGAATTCGAGCGCGACCCAGAAGCAGGGGGCAAAGAAAATTCCATAGCGTGGGATGAGCTCGCGGAGCCAGACAAATGCGAGGCTGTAGAGTGCGACGTACAGTCCGAGGTAGGTGGTAAGGAGCAGCAGAATCGCGTAACTGATGGGCTCCGGTACCTTGCCGTAGGTCGTCATGGCCGTGACGACCCAGGCCATGATGCCGGTAAATCCGATGACTCCGCTCAGCCAGCCGATCCAAAATGCGCGTGGTCTGGAACATTGATCGAGCGCGA